>JAKSKA010000113.1 GCA_024401915.1 Bacteroidales bacterium | reverse complement strand
ATCGGAGCGGCGGCCTCGAAGCCGACACGTCCCTTGATGCCGATTATAGTATCGCCGACGTGGATGTCGCGGCCGACGGCATAAGCGGCACCGATCTCCTCCACAGCCTTGATCGCCTCAATCCTGTCTTCATACCTTTTTCCGTTCACGCTGCAGAGCTGTCCGTTCTCGAAGCCGAGCTTCACCAGCTCCTCCCCCGTCTTCACGGGATGCTTCAGGAAGGCGCTCTCGGGCAGTCCGCAGGCGGAATCGAGGATCTCGCCGCCGCAGATGGAAGTGCCCCAGATCCCGACGTTGTAGGAATATTTCAGTTTGGCGAAGTCAGCGTTGAAGCCGTGCGCGTTGAGATAATCCACCTCCTCCTTGCGGCTGAGGTTGGAGTCGCGCGTGAGGGTGATGATCTCCATCTCCGGACACATCACCAGGAAGGTCATATCGAAGCGGACCTGGTCGTTCCCGGCACCGGTGGAGCCGTGGGCGATGGCGGACGCGCCGATCTCGCGTGCGTAGCGGGCGATCGCGATGCCCTGGAAAATACGCTCCGAAGAAACGGAAATGGGGTACGTGCCGTTGCGGAGCACGTTGCCATAAACCATATACTTCAGGCTCTTGTCGTAATATTCCCGGGTCACGTCGAGGGTCACGTACTTCGTGGCTCCGAGCTTGTAGGCATTCTCCTCGTTGGTCTTGAGCTGTTCGGGGCTGAACCCGCCCGTGTTGGCACAGGCTGCATAGACCTCGTATCCCTTTTCCTTTGCGAGATACATTACTGTATATGAGGTGTCAAGTCCGCCGCTGAAGGCTACAACTACTTTCTTCTTTTCCATATTATATATTAATTGTCGTCGGGGTGACGTATTTCCAGGTGCTCCTTCGGGTCATAAAGCAGACCCGTACAGATACACATCTTGTAATCGTGGCTCTTGAGGATATCGAAATGGCGGCATCCTTCACAGCCCTTCCAGAATTCGGGGTCGTCCGTCAGTTCGGAATACGGGACAGGCCGGAAGCCGAACTCGTAATTCATCTTCATCACGGCGGCACCGGTGGTGATGGAGAATATCTTAGCGTCCGGGAAAAGTCTGCGCGAGAGGAGGAATGTGTGCTCCTTTATCCTCCTGGCTATGCCGAGCCCTCTGTACTTGTGGGCGACAATGAGGCCGGAGGTGGCCACGAAGCTCTTCCCGCCCCAGGATTCGATATAGGAGAAACCTGCGAATTCGCCGTCTCCAGCAAGGGCTATCACGGCCTTGCCGGCAAGGATCTTCTCGCTGATATACGCAGGCGTCCTCTTGGCTATGCCGGTGCGGCGTTCCTGCGAGGAGATGTAAATCTCGTCACAGACCTGCTCGGCATACTTGACGTCATCGGGCTCGGCGACGCGGACTGTGATGTCGGCGATATTGAAAAGCGCCTTCACGGCCGCACCGGCCTGGGATGCGTCGGCCTTGAGCATCACCAGCACGGTATCGTCGCCGGCGATGGTGCCCATCACACCCGGTATCGAGGAGTCATCGACCATAGCGGCTACGACGGAGGCGAATCCCGGCCTGCAACGTATCACGCACATCTGGCCGGACACCTCGACGCTCTCGACGTTCATATGGTTGGACGAAGCCGTGGATGCAACAGGTATGCGGTAATGGAAACCGAAATCGGGATCGGGTATCTTGACCGCTCCAAGCTCCTTGATGTCACGGGACAGAGTGGCCTGCGTCACCTTCACTCCCCTTTCTTCCAATGCCTTGAGGAGTTCCTCCTGGGTATGGATAGTCGCATTGTTTATTATTTCAGTAATAAGCGACTTCCTGCTGAATTTTTCTTTCATATTCAATATTTATGCAAATATATGAATATTTATTAAAAAAGAGAAGGGCGGCGCCCTTCTCTTAAAACAAACTAAAGTTCACGGAACTTTTCCGAACTGATCTTCTTGGATTTGATCGTTATCGTTTCCTTTATCTTTGCAAGGACTTTCTGGTCCTCGACCTGCTCGACGAGTCTCTCGACCTGCTTGGAATCGTTAAAGACGTTCTGGGCGGCCTCCTTTATCATCTCGGGCGGGACGTTGCCGATTCCGTACATCGCATACTGATAAGCAACGAAGGCCTCTGCAGCTTCCTGGATATCCTTGTCCTCCACCTTGAGCTCATATTTCTTCATAAGGAAGCCGCGGACCATCTGCCACTTGAAGTCCTCGGCGAAACCGGCGAACTCCTTCTCGATGTCCTCCTTGGTGAACTTGCCGTTGTTGGCGACGAAGAGCCACCTCTTGAGGAAGTCCTCAGGAAGGGTGAGGGCAGCCTTCTTTACGAAATAGTCACGGATGTCCTTCGTCAGACGCCACTCGGATTCCTGCTTGTACTGGTCTGCAAGGCGGGTTTCGACTTCTTTGTCGATATCCTCGGCGCTCTTCTCCTCCTTCTTCTCCTCATAGTACTTCTTGAGGCTCTCAGCCATCTTCTCCTTATCCTTCGCGGCGATTGTGATGGCATACTGGGGAACGCTGTCCTCCTTTACGACATCGACGTTGACCTCGGGAGAGAGGGCGATATCGAACAGGAAAGTAAAGTCATTGCCCGTCTTCCACTCGACCTCGGGCTGCTTCTCGCTTGCGAGAGGCTCGCCAAGGATGTTGAGCTTGTTTTCAGTGATATATGACTCGAGAGCTGAGCCTACGACCTCGTTGACCGCGTCTGCGAGAGCCTGGTCGCCGTAAACCCTGCGGATGAGGGACTCGGGGACCATACCCTTGCGGAAACCCTTGAATTCAGCCGTGCGCTTGCGCTCCGCGATCTTCTTCTTCTCTATTGCAACGTAGTCCGCTGCAAGTACGTTGATTGTGAGTTCCTGGTTGAGAACGTCAATTTTTTTACTTTTTACTTCCATATTGTTTTACGTTTTCTGTTGTTTCTTTCAGGATAGACAACCCTCTCGTGATGCATCTGTGCAAGGTAGGATACCAGCACGCTGCGTATCGTTCCGAGTTCGGCTATCGAAATCTCCGCTTCTTCGAACTGCCCGTCGTTCATCTTGCCGGCGATGATCTTCTCCACGAATTCGGCATAGGCCTCGGGAGTGTATTCCTGCAGGGTGCGTGACGCGGCTTCGACAGTGTCGCAGAGCATAAGTATTATCTGTTCCCTCGTGCGGGGCTTCTTGCCGGGATAGGTGAAGTCCGCCACATTTTCCGGCGAACCGCCCTCGCTGAGATACTTTTCATAGAAATAGCGGACCGTCGTGGTGCCGTGGTGCGTGAGGATGAAGTCCTTCACCACCGAGGGAAGACCGTGCTTGTCGGCCAGCTCTGCACCGTCGGTGACGTGCCGGATTGTATCCTGCGCGCTCTGGACGGCCGTACGTGAATTATGATATTTTGCATTCTCGTCCTTCGTCACCAGCGACTCGTTCTCGACGAAACAGAGCGGATTCATCATCTTCCCTATATCGTGATAGAGCGCGCCCGTGCGCACGAGGAGCGTATTTGCGTCTATGGCACGCGCAAGCGCGTCGGCCATGTTCATAACCTGGAGCGAGTGCTGCAGCGTTCCCGGGGCCTTGCTTTCAAGTTCGCGCAGAAGCTTGTTGGAAGTGTCGCTGAGTTCCGCAAGCCTGGAATTGGATACCAGGTTGAAGATCTTCTCGAAGAGATAGACGAGAGGATAACCGGCAACGCTGAGGAATGAAGCCACGAAGAAGAATTCGAAGCGCCTGAATATGTTGCCGCCGACGAGGTCCGCGCATCTGAATCCGAGGAACACGAGCGAAAGCACGCAGAAGGATATCAGCGCGACAAGGAACTGTTTCCATCCCCTGCCGAAGATGCCGAACACCAGGATGGAGACCGCTCCGGCGAGGAGGAATGCCACGAAGAGCACCGTTCCCTGGTATGAATAGATGAGGAGCGGAAGCAGCGTCACGAAATATACCGGCAGTATCACCTTGGGCTTCATAAAAGCCTGGAGATAAAGGGCTGCAAGCGTATAGGGGAACATGAACAGCAGGTTCTCACCGAGCTTCTGGACCGTCAAGGTGGCCAGGAAGAAGATCGTGAAGATCGTCAGGATGTAGTAGATGCGGCTGTCGGAGAAAATCTTCGGACTCGTGAAGAGTATCGAAAGGCAGAGCAGTCCGAGCAGTATCACCGCGACGAGGATGTTGCCAATCAGGAACGGGAGTTTGCGCGAACTTACCCCCAGCGCCGTCTCGTATTCGAGCTTGTAGGAGTCGAGCATCTGCTCCACTTCGGCGGTGATGATCTCCCCGCGGGACACTATCTTCTCTCCTGCCGCCACGTATCCCGCAGTTGCCGGCACATAGCTCTGGTTCCCCGAAGCGACGAGGTCGGTGTACTGGCTGTCGTATATGAGATTGGGCACCACGAGCACATAGGCACCGCTCTCGCGCAGCAGCGAATCCGCGTTGACGGACGGGCATTCGGCTTGGACGTCATCGCAGAGCTTTATGCGTGCCTTCGAGATGGTAAGGACCTCGCTCACAGGCACTTTGCGTGCACGCCCGCCACTGTGGACATAAAGGATGTCCGATGGAACGCGGCCTTCAGCCTGCCTTACTCCCTCGTCGGTGATGACACCTTTGTCGAAAATCGCCGAGAGTGTCGCGGACACGACGGGGCTCAGGCTGTCCAGTCCGCTGAAATCGATTCTGGCGAGGCTGCGGGTGACGACGTTTTCGTCGAACCTGTAGTACGGAACTATGGCCCTGTCCTCCTTGGAGAGCTCGGCGTCCACCTGCTCGTCGGTCTTGACGATGGGGAAATCGAGTTTTGCGTACAGGTCCTCGTAGCCCCAGGAAGAACCCTTCCTGTAGTCGTAGTTGAAATTCACGGTGCGCGGCATAGCCATTACAAGCAATGCCGCGGCACCAATGAGTGATAATGCTATTTTAAGAGAAGATTTCAAACCCTCTATGCGTCAATGTTTGCGTAATGGGCATTCTCCTCTATGAACTGACGGCGGGGCGGGACATCGTCACCCATCAGCATCGAGAAGGTTCTCTCCGCTGCGGCGGCGTTCTCGATGGTGATCTGGCGCAGACGCCTCTTCGAAGGATCCATTGTAGTATCCCACAACTGCTCCTCG
>JAKSKA010000112.1 GCA_024401915.1 Bacteroidales bacterium | reverse complement strand
GGGTAAATGGATGAAGCCGAAGTTCGGACACGTATACATACAGCAGTCGGACGCGAACGTATTGAGAGTCAGCGCAATGCTGCCTATCGCCGAGGCGACCGCCCTCTCGGACTTGCCTCTCGAGAGCTGGGCTGCAACCGAGTTGCAGTCAAGGGATGCGAAGCCGAGCAGTTCCGTTGTCATCTCCCTGTCGAGCGGGAAGGAATTCCCGTAGCCTGCGGCAGAGCCGAGCGGATTGCGGTTCACGACCTTGAATGCACCCTCCAGCATATACATATCGTTCACGAGCGCTTCGGCATAGGCGCCGAACCACATTCCGAAGGAAGAGGGCATAGCCATCTGGCCGTGGGTATAGCCAGGTAGCAGCACGTCGGCGTACCTGTCGCTGAGCGCCTGGAGGGTCGAGAAGAGTTCCAGGACCTGGGCGCGGAGCGAGAGCAGCTCGTCCCTGAGGAAGAGCTTGATGTCCACGAGCACCTGGTCGTTGCGCGAACGTCCGGAGTGGATTTTCTTGCCCACGTCACCGAGCTTGCGGGTGAGCAGCAGTTCGACCTGGGAGTGGATGTCCTCCACGTCCGGCTCCAGCTCGAAGCGGCCCTCCTCGACCGATGCCGAGATCTCCGCAAGGGCGGGCAGCAGCGCGTCCAGTTCCTCACGGGTCAGCAGCCCGATCGAATGGAGCATCTTGATGTGGGCTACAGAGCCTTCCACGTCATATTTTGCGAGTCTGCGGTCAAGAATCCTGTCATCCCCTACCGTGAACTCCTCCACCTTGGCGCTTGCCTCCGTACCTTTATTCCACAATGTTGCCATAGAAATTGTTTATAAAATCGATATATGTCCGTACAGCGTGTTCGATTTCACTGCACAAAATGTATTCGTCCGCGTGGTGGGAGCGTGCGGAATCGCCGGGCCCCATCTTCAGAGCGTCGCAGCGCACGGCAAGCCAGTCGGATGTCGTGGGCGAGGAGAAGGTCTCGAGACCGCAGCGGGCTGCCGCCTTGAGCAGGGGCGAGTCCGCCGGCGTCGCAGAGGAGTGGTTGGTCAGCCTGCGTGCCGTCAGGGTGCTGCCCACCTCGGCCTGGAGCAGTTCGAGGATTTCGGCGGGAGTGTAGACTTCCGTCGGCCGTATGTCCACCACGAAGCGGCAGCGGTCCGGGATGACGTTGTGGGCTGTCCCGGCAGAGATCTGTGTGACGCTGAGCTTCACCTTCCCCATAAGCGGAGAGATGCGGCTGAAGTCGTAGCTGCGCAGCTTCTGTATGTCGTCCAGGGCCTTGTAGAGGGCATTCTCGCCTTCGTCACGGGCAGCGTGGCCGCTCTTCCCCGTCGCCTCTCCATCAAGGACAAGCAGTCCGCGTTCGCTGCTGGCGGCCTTCATTCCCGTAGGTTCACCTATTATCACCCAGCGTGTGTCCAGCTCGTCCATAACGCCGCCTTTGCGGTAAAGGAGCCGTGCGCCGGCAGGCTCGTATGCGGAGAGCTTTTCCTCGTCGCTGCACAGTGTCAGGACAAGGTTGAAAGGCAGCTTCTCGCTCTTGAAATGGCGCAGGACGGCGATCATCGCCACTACGCTGCCACCGTCGTCGTTCGAGCCAAGGCCCCAGATCCTGTCGGCGTCGTCGCCGGGGTCGGCGGGGTTGCGTGAATACGATGCGGCGGCGGGAACGGTGTCGAGATGGGCGTCGAGCGCCAGGGTCGGGAGGGACGAGTCGAAAGTGTCGCAGCGCGCCATGATGTTGTTTTCGATACGCTTGCAGTCGATCCCCCAGTCCTTCATCGCGTCCAGGATGATGGAGCAGACCGTGCCCTCACAGCCGGAGACGGAAGGCTGTGCGACCATTTTGCGCAGGAGCGTCAGGGAGTCTGCAAGTAGCTGGTTCATAGGCTGATGAATGTCCCCGCCCCGGCGTCGCCGAGAGCGTTCGAGTTCTTTATCACTGCCTGCGCCGCACCGTCGCGCAGTGCTTTGAGGCAGTTTTCTATCTTCGGTATCATCCCTTCGGAAACGGCGCCGCTGCTCTTCAGCGCGCTGAACCCGTCAGGGGTGAGATTACGTATCAGTGAGCTGCTGTCATTCCTGTCGGAGAGCACCCCGTCGAGCTCGAAGCAGCAGATGAGCCTGGCCTTCAGGACGGCAGCGAGAGAGGAGGCGATGGTGTCCGCATTGGTATTCAGCAGGTTGCCCTGTCCATCGTGGTTGATGGCGCAGAAGACGGGTGTAAGGCCGGCATCGAGAAGCGTCTTTACGAACGGAATGTTCACCGACTCCGGAGTCACGTCTCCGACGAAGCCGTAGTCCACGACGGTGATTCCGTCTTCGAGGGTCCTCGGAGCGCGCCGGGAAGCCCTAATCGCGTTTCCGTCGCAGCCCGAGAGTCCGATCGCGTTGCAGCCGCAGGCCTGGAGCAGGGCGCAGACGTGCTTGTTGCACCAGCCCGAATAGACCATTGTCACGGTTTTCAGCGTGTCGGCATCCGTGACGCGGCGCCCCTCGACCTTGAGAGGCTTCCGGCCCAGGGCCTCCTGGAGACGCGAAGCCATCACCCCGCCTCCGTGGACGAGCAGCTTCGGGCCTTCGAGGGCGGCGAAATCGCGACAGAAGGCCTGCAGGGCCTCTTCGTTCTCCACCACGGCACCACCGATCTTTACTACGCTTATCATAGACTTTCCAACATTCTTTTCATTACCACCTGGGCCGACACGACACGGTTGGCGGCCTCGGGTATCACGAGGCTGCGTGGCGAATCGATCACTTCGTCCGACACTATCATATTGCGGCGCACGGGGAGGCAATGCATAAAATAGGCATGGTTGGTCACGGCCATATGTGCCGCATCGACCGTCCATCCCATATCGCGGCTCAGTATACGGCCGTAATCGGCGGGATTGGTGACGCCGGGGCAGCTCCAGTTCTTCGCGTACACGAAGTCCGCGCCTTCGAGCGCCTTCATCTGGTCATATTCTATCCTGGCATTCCCTGCGAAGCGGGGGTCGAGTTCATAGCCTTCGGGCTGTGCGATGACGAAATCCACGTCGGCCGCGTTCATCCATTCCGCGAACGAGTTGGGAACGGCCTGAGGCAGGGCCTTGGGATGGGGTGCCCAGGTCAGGACGACCTTGGGCCGGCGCACGGTCCTGTATTCTTCTATCGTGATGAGGTCGGCGAAGGCCTGACAGGGATGGACAGTGGCGGACTCGAGACTGATCACCGGCTTTCCGGAGTACTCGACGAACTGGTTCAGGATGGTCTCGGCATAGTCGAATTCCCTGTCCTGGAGGCCTGCGAAGGACCTCACGCCTATGATGTCGCAATAGCTGGCCATCACGGGGATGGCTTCGCGCAGGTGTTCCGACTTGTCGCCGTCCATCACGACTCCCAGTTCCGTCTCGAGCTTCCAGCTGTCCTGTCCGATATTGAGCACAATGGGGCTCATTCCCAGATTGAGGGCGGCCTTCTGGCTGCTCAGGCGCGTGCGCAGGCTGCTGTTGAAGAACACCAGCATTATGGTCTTGTTCTCGCCGAGGGCCTTCCAGGCGAAAGGTGTCCGCTTGACCTGGCGGGCCTCCTCGAGAGCAGTCCCGAGGTCACCTATGTCCGATACGTGGAAAAAAGATCTCATCAGTTCAGTATGTTTGCCAATTCATTGCAGAATACCGCCGCCTGCTGTTTCGTGAGGCACAGGGGCGCGAGCAGACGGACCATATTTGTCCCGGCCACTCCGGTGAATATGTGTTTCTCGAAAAGGAGTTTCCTCCTTATCTCGGCCACGGGGCCGTTGAATTCGATGCCTATCATCAGTCCGCGTCCGCGCACTTCCTTGATGGCCGGCGACGAGGGAATGTTGCGGAGCAGGAAATCCCCCACTTCGCGTGAGTTGTCGATCAGCTTCTCCTCTTCTATCACGTCGAGGACGGCGAGCGCCGCCGACATCGCGAGGTATTGCCGCCGAAGGTGGTCCCGAGCATTCCCTTGGTTGCAGTGAATTCAGGGCTTATGAGTATGCCGCCGCAGGGGAAGCCGTTCGCTATACCCTTTCCCATCGTGATGATCCCGGGCCTGATTCCGGCCCACTGGTGCGCGAAGAAACGTCCCGTCCTGCCATAGCCGGACTGGACCTCGTCAAGGATGAGCACGACGCCGTATTTGTGGCACAGGAAATCAAGGGTCTTCAGGAAATCGTCGGAAGGGATATTGATGCCGCCGCAGCCCTGTATTCCTTCTATGATCACGGCTGCGACATCACCTTTCTCCAGTTCCGCTTCGACGGCTTCGGAATCGCCCAGCTCGCAGAAGCTGACCTTGTGGCAGCTGTTGAATGGTGATTGTATCTTCGGGTTGTCGGTGACCGCCACGGCTCCTGACGTACGGCCGTGGAAGCTCTTGTGGAACGCTATGACACGGTCCTTCCCGGTGTGGAAGGATGCGAGCTTGAGGGCGTTCTCGTTCGATTCGGCTCCGGAATTGTCGAGGAACAGCGAGTAGTCCTCATATCCGGAAGCGGCCCCGAGCCTGGCGGCGAGTTCCTTCTGGAGAGGGTTCACGACGCTGTTGGAATAGAAGCCGATCTTTCCGAGCTGCCCGGTAATTGCTTCTATATAATGCGGGTGGCTGTGGCCTATGGAGATGACGGCGTGACCGCCGTAGAGATCAAGATATTCCTGTCCCTTGTCGTCCCACACGCGGCAGCCCTGTGCGCGTACGGGCGTAACGTCGAAAAGCGAATATACGTCAAATAGTTCCATCAGAATGCGGATGCTTTGAGTTTGAGTCCGGTATTCTCCGGAAGTCCGAAGATAAGGTTCATATTCTGGACAGCCTGGCCGGAGGCCCCTTTGAGCAGGTTGTCGATAACGGCGGTGACCACCAGTTTCGTTCCGTGCTTCTCCAGGTGGACAAGGGCCTTGTTGGTGTTCACGACCTCCTTGAGGTCCACCGGATGGTTGCAGACAAAGGTGAATGCAGCGTCGCGATAATAATCGTTGTACAGAGCCACGGCTTCATCCTCGCCCAGCTCGGGGCAGTTGCAGACCGCTGTCGCGAAGATGCCGCGGGAGAAGTCGCCGCGCATCGGCACGAATTCGATATTGAAGGAAGCGTCCCTGCCGGATGCTGCAGCATAGCAGTCGCCGCCATCGTGGCAGGGTGCCGGTCCGACCGACTCCTCGCTTCGCTCGGCCCCACCATC
>JAKSKA010000111.1 GCA_024401915.1 Bacteroidales bacterium | reverse complement strand
CGGACTTCTCCTGGGCCAAGGCCGCCAGGATGTTCCTGAAGAACCCTCCGATCATCTTCCTTGACGAGCCCACGGCCTCCCCCGACGAGGTCTATCGCCAGGGCGGCATCTACAAGGATATCGTGGACGCCAGCGCCCGCAGCCTCAACATAGACAAGCTGGCCAAAACCGTCTGCGAGTCCTGATGTTGAACAAAACCGAAAAATAAAGCGATTAACTAAAAAATCATATATATTTGCAAGCATATAATTTCTAACAAAACAAACAATATGAAAAAAACATTGATTCTTGCGGCAATTGCCGCTCTCTGCTGCTCTTGCAGCACACCGTTACAGAAATCCGTAACCCGTTCCGCCTCCTTCATCGACCTGAACGGCACAATCGCTTCCACGGTCACCTTGGCTGACCTTCAGATCAGCGACAAGCACGTGTCTGGATCCTGGGTGATTTCCCCCGCAGAGAAAAACAACACAATATCATTTGACAAGAATACTGCACAGAAATTGGCTGTAGCCAATGCTCTTGATATTACGGACGCCGATATCCTCGTTGCTCCCAAGTGGACCTATACATACGAGAACGGAAAGCTCGTTGAGGTAAATGTTGTAGGCTATCCTGCAAAATACGCTAATTTCAGAACCAAAGAGGAGCCCAAACCGGAACCCTGCGAATGCAAGGCCGCATCTGACCCTACAATAGTAATCTACAACAACAAGAAGTAACAATGAAGAGAGCGGAATTTCTGATTCTCGCAGCCGTTCTATTCCTCCCTTCCTGTGCTGTAACGAATTATCGGTACCAGCAACGGAGCGGAGAAACTATGAAAATAGAAAACGGCTTGATAAGCCAGACGCCTACGGTCGTTGATCTCAAGGTCAACCCAGAGCGCGTATCGGTAGATACGGTCTGGCAGAATGTGAAGGGTCAGGCTCTCACGTTTGGTGTGACAAACCAGACCAACGCTACTATTGGACGTTTGCTGGAGATTCACGGAGGTGACGTGCTTGTTCAGCCTCAAACCTGCTGGGTATCAGAGAGGCAGGGAAATGGTGTGAAGACACACAAATTGACAGTCAGCGGATATATCGGCAAGTACGAGAATTTCCGCACCGCCACACAGGAGGACATTGACCTGATCAATTTGAGCAAGTATGGTCCCAGAAAGCGTAAAGAGAGTCCCGTAAACCCTCAGACTGCGATTTACGTCAACTCGGTTGCTACCCCTGTCGCCAAACCGTTGCCGAACGCCAAGCCGAAGCTTGAAATGGGCAGTGTTGTTGCCAAGGCGGTTGTGACCAAAGCCGAAAAACCTGAGCCCAAGAAGGTATATAACCGTAAGACCGGAACAAAGGTCATACTTGGGGTTGATACTTTCCAGGAATACTATCAGTACTTTTATACAAACAACTATAGCTATAGGGGTTCTTGGTATTCGACAACAGCATTATCAGCTGTCATAGGAAAGCAGAACAAACATTGGTTCTGGGGTGTTGGCGCTTCATACCGTTTTGATCGGAACATAAATTATAGTTCCGGGATTAATCCGGATTTCAAATCATATTCACTGTTCCTGCAAGGACGCCGTTATTTTTGGAACCGGATGTTTGCGCCGTATTTTGATATGAGGCTTGGGGCCGAGTATGTTAATATGGCCGAATCGTCCACGTTCAGAGACAGAGGCTACGATGACGTAAGTGCTAAAATTGACTTGGGAGTAGGTCTCTCTCTGGGCGCATTTGCCATCGGAGTGGAATTTGATATGGCTTCCGTGTTTATACAGTCCGGATACCCGTTGGGTGAATGGTATAGTCCTGCACTTCATCTCAGTCTGAAGTTCTAACTTGATTATCATTACAGTTCAGGTCGGCGAATTGAGCCTTGTGCTTGATTTCGTCGACCTGATGTCGTGGATATCTCGTTCAATGTGATGAACAAAACCCGATGAAAAGTGTTATCTTTGTCAGATAAATATGAACGTGAACGAACTCAGACAGCAGTTTCCGCAGCTTGCGGAAACGGTGTACGGGAAGCCGCTGGTCTATCTTGACAACGCGGCGACCTCCCTGCGCCCTCTCTCCGTAGTGGAGAAGTGGACGGAGATGTCCCTGAGGCTCAATTCCAATATCCACCGCGCCGTCCACCACACCTCCGAGGCAGCCACTGCCGAGTACGAAAACGCCCGCGAGGCCGTGGGCCGCTTCATCGGCGCTTCGTCGCGCGACGAGATAATCTTCACCTCGGGTGCCACCGAGTCGCTCAATCTGGCGGCAGGCAGCTTCTGCGAAGCATTCCTCAAGCCCGGTGACGAAATCATAGTCTGCGAAGCGGAGCACCACTCCGATCTCGTTCCCTGGCAGCAGCAGTGCAGGAAGAAGGGGGCCGTGATGAGGAGGCTGCCCGTCAGCGATGAGGGATACGTGGACCTCGACGCGCTCAAGGGGCTGCTCGGCCCCCGCACCATCCTCGTCTGCGTCTGCCACATCTCCAACGTGCTCGGCATCGTCAATCCCGTGAAGGAGATAGCGGCGCTATGCCACTCGGCGGGCTGCAGGCTGCTCGTGGACGGCTCCCAGGCCGTCGCACACCTCCGCGTGGACGTGAAAGAACTGGACTGCGACTTCTATGCTTTCAGCGGCCACAAGATGTTCGCCGCGACCGGCACGGGCGTGCTTTACGGCCGGAAGGAGCTTCTCGACCGGATGCCGCCCTTCCTGATGGGAGGCGAGATGATTGACAGCGTGAAATGGGACAGCACCGACTTCGCGCCGGTTCCCAGGCGTTTCGAAGCGGGGACACGCAATTTCGCGTCCGTGCCCACACTGGTGCCGGCAATCGCCGCCGTCGAGGCTATGCGCGCGCCGGAGATACAGCGTGCCCAGGAAGAAATAAGGGATTATATGCTCGATGCCCTCGGCTCCGACAGGCGCATCACGCTTTTCGGCCGCCCGGAGCGCCGGGAGGACAAGATCCCGCTTTTCTCTTTCTGCGTGGAGGGTGCCCACCACGAGGACCTGGCGCTGATTATGGACAAGATGGGCTTCGCGCTGCGGTCCGGCCAGATGTGCGCGGAACCGCTGATGGACAGGTTCGGGGTTACGGGTATGCTGCGCGCGTCGTTCGCGCCGTACAACACCCTCGAAGAGGCGCAGCGTTTCATCGAAAGCCTCGGAAGGGCGGTAGAGATGTTGGTATGATGACACTTGAAGAAAAGATAGAAAGCGTTGTAGAGGACTTTTCGATGTTCGATGAATGGCTCGACAAATACGAGTATCTCATCGAACTGGGAAAGGGCCTCGAAGAGTTCCCCGTGGAACGCAAGACCGAAGATAAGCTTATCAAAGGCTGCCAGTCAAGGGTCTGGCTTGATTATAAGGTCGATGGAGGCCTGATAGAGTTCGCTGCGGACAGCGACGCCCTGATAACAAAAGGCATCATCGCGCTGCTTGTCGGCGTCTATTCCGGACGCAGCGCAGCGGAGATAGATGCGGACGACTTTTCCTGGATAGAAAGGATAGGCCTCCGCGAGAATCTTTCTCCAACCAGGGCCGGAGGCCTCGCATCGATGATCGAAAGGATAAAAGCAGTAGCAGCAGAAAACAGATGAACGAAGAAGTCCTTACAGCGGAAGATGTCCGCGAACTGAGTCCTCTCTACGAAGACGTGGTGCTTGCCCTGAAGCAGGTGTACGATCCGGAGATCCCCGTCAACATATATGACCTCGGCCTCATTTACGAGCTGAATATCAACAAGGGACACGATGTCTTCATCAAGATGACCTTCACCGCGCCCAACTGCCCTATGGCGGACGACGTGATTGCCGACGTCAGGCACAGCGTCGAGATGACCCCCGGCGTGAAGAGTTGCAGCATAGAGCTTGTGTTCGAACCCGTCTGGGACCAGAGCATGCTCTCGGACGAAGCAAGGGTCGCTCTCGGCTGGGACCCCGAGATATGAGGGTGACTCTCCTGCTCGGAAGCAACCAGGGCCGCCGCAGCTGCAATCTTGATTCTGCGCTGCGAAGGCTGGAAAAGGCCATCGGGAGCCCTGCAGTGGCGCTCACGCCAGCCGTGCGCACTGAGGCCTGCGGCTTCGACGGCCCCTGGTTCCTCAACCGCATCGTCTGCTTCGAGACGGAGACAGACCCCCACGCCCTGCTCGGGATATGCAAGGACATAGAGCGCGAGATGGGGCGCACGGACGCCCCTGAATACGCCGCTGACGGGGCCAGGATATACCACAACCGTAAAATCGACATCGACATCCTTTTCTACGGAGACCTTTCCATCGATGAGGAGAATCTCAAAATACCCCATCCGCAGGTGGAAAGCCGTCCGTTTGTAAAGGAACTTTTATTATCTTTGCAAGATTAGTATTCAAAAGATATGACACAGGACGAACTTTTCAAGGTGCTCGTTGCCCATTGCAAGGAATATGGCTTCATATTCCCCTCCAGCGAGATTTACGACGGTCTGGCAGCCGTATATGATTATGGCCAGATGGGTGTTGAACTCAAGAACAACATCAAGCAGTACTGGTGGAACGCAATGACGCGCCTCAACGGCAACATAGTGGGAATCGATTCCTGCATCTTCATGCACCCCAGGATCTGGGAGGCATCGGGCCACGTGAGCGCATTCAACGACCCCCTCATCGACAACAAGGACTCCAAGAAGCGCTATCGCGCCGACGTCCTCATCGAGGACTATCTCGGCAAGATCGAGGAGAAGGTGAACAAGGAGGTCGAGAAGGGCCGCCGCAAGTTCGGTGACAGCTTCGACGAGGCACAGTTCCGCGCCACGAACCCCAACGTGCTCCGCGAGCAGGCCAAGTATGACGAAATCCACAACCGTTACGTCAAGGCCGAGAACGAGAGCGATTTCGAGGAATACCGCAAGATCATCTACGACTGCAACATAGTCTGCCCCATCAGCGGCACCTGCAACTGGACCGAAGTGCGCCAGTTCAACCTTATGTTCTCCACCTCGATGGGCAGCACCTCCGAGGGCGCGAACACGATTTATCTGCGTCCCGAGACCGCCCAGGGCATCTTCGTCAACTATCTCAACGTCCAGAAGACCGGCCGTATGAAGATTCCTTTCGGCATCGCCCAGATAGGCAAGGCCTTCCGCAACGAGATCGTGGCGCGCCAGTTCATCTTCCGTATGCGCGAGTTCGAGCAGATGGAGATGCAGTTCTTCATC
>JAKSKA010000110.1 GCA_024401915.1 Bacteroidales bacterium | reverse complement strand
TGTCTCCGGATCGAGCGGAGCGCCGTCCTTCCAGAGTTCGAAATGCAGATGGGTGTCGTCGGCATCTATGGCCGCGCTTGTACCCAGAAGGGCTATCGTCGTCCCGGCGCTGACCTTGTCGGCAGTACCCTTGAGCAGTTTCCGATTATGCTTGTAAACCGATATTATGCCGTTCTGATGCTGCAGAACAATGGTCCAGTTGTCCGCCTCGTTCCACGAGGTGAATATCACGCTGCCGTCCAGAACGGACTTGACGGCGCTTCCCTCGGGGGCTGTGATGTCGATGTACGGATGCTGAGCCGTCTCGTAATGGCGGGACAACGTACCGGTAAGAGGCTTGAAGAAATGGAGACCGTCGATCTGTGTACCCTGCTTGTTCTTGTCGGATATCTCGAACTTCTCCTCCTCCTGGACATACGAACGCAGGGAGGAATCGGCCGCCGTCAGTTCGACGGACGACTTTTCCTCGAAGGCGATGTCCGCCTGACGGATCAGGCTGTCTATCTGTATGGGCTTCTCACCGTTTATCACCCTTCTGAGGTTTTCGGAATAGATCTCCCACCTGAAAATGCTTCTTTCAAGGGAATCGAGACGCATCGCCTCCTGCATCTGACGGTACTTCACCTCCGCGTTGGGATACCCCGGAATCAGGTTGCGCACCGGCGTATATGCAATTATCACGAACGATATGAAGAAGCCAAGTACGGCGACACACACTACGGCGAATATGAGTTCCTGCCGCGAAGGAGTCCACTGTATGTTGAATTTGTTGGACTTGGACATAAAAATTCTTAACTTTGTACCCTATGGACAGAATAATCGGTATTGATTACGGAAGAAAACGCACGGGTATCGCGACAAGCGATCCGCTCGGCATTTTCGCCTCCGCCCTGGATACCGTTCCAACTGCAAAGATAATAGAATATCTCAAATCTTACGCCGAAAAAGAGACTATTGCCAGGTTCGTGGTGGGTATGCCATTGAACATGGACGGGGCTCCTTCACAGGCCGCGGCGGACATAAAGGCTTTCGTACCTTCCCTCCGCAGGGCCTTCCCCGCCATACCGGTGGAGTTCGAGGACGAGAGGTTCACCTCCGTGCTGGCGCACAAGGCCATGATCGACGGGGGAATGAAGGCATCGCGCAGAAGGGACAAGGCAGAAGTGGACAAAATCAGTGCATCGATTATCCTGCAGACTTATCTTGACAGGAAAAAATGATACGACCCATCTACCTCTACGGCTCAGGAGTGCTGCGCGAAGCGGCGGCCGAGGCCGACATAACGAAGAAGGAAGAAATCGCGACACTTGTGGCCGACCTCAAGGAAACGCTGGTGAAGGCTGACGGATGCGGGCTCGCAGCGCCTCAGATCGGGGTGTCGCAGCGTGTGCTCATCGTCACTGGAGAAGGTCTTGAAGAGACCTACCCCTATCTCTAGGATTTCAGGAGGACAATGATAAACCCCGCGGTACTCGAGGAATCGTCGGCGAAATGCACTTTCAGCGAGGGCTGCCTCAGCGTCCCCGGAGTATATGCCGATGTGACCAGGCCGGCCTCCATCAGGATACGCTACTATGACGAGGACCTCAAGGAGGTGGAGGAAACCCTGGACAAGTTCGCCTGCCGTATGGTGCAGCACGAACTCGACCATCTTGACGGCACAATGTTTGTCGACAGAGTTGCGCCAATCCGCAGGAAGATGATAGCAAAGAAGCTTCAGAACATCTCACGCGGGAAAGTTTCCACGGCATATAAGACAAAGTGATATGGGAGCATTTCACGCTTACGACATAAGAGGTGTCTATAATGTCGATTTCGACAGGGACACCGCATACAAGGTAGGATATTTCATCCCCGGGCTGCTCGGTGCCGGCTGCGTCCTCGTCGGACGTGACTGCAGGGAGTCGTCCGAAGAAATACACGATGCCCTGATTGAAGGCATCACCGATGCCGGGGCAGATGTCGACGACATCGGGCTGAGTTCCACCCCCATGGTGTATTTCGCCACGGCGAACTACGGCTACAAGGCGTCCGTACAGATCACCGCCTCCCATAATCCAGCCGAATACAACGGGATGAAGGTGAGCCGAGAAAACGCCCTGCCCGTCGGACTGGAAAACGGTCTGGGGCAGATTCAGAAATGGATAGAGGAAGGGCGCCCCACCCCCGTGGCAGCGAAGCGCGGGACGGTGCGAGAGCGCAACATCTTCGAGGACTATATGGCGTTCATGACCCCGTTCAAAGCCGACCTCTCGGGAATCAGAATCGCATTCGATCTGTGTAACGGCATGTCCTGCCTGTTCGCCAGGAAGATGTTCGGGGACTCCCCCGCCTACATATTCGATACCATCGACGGACGCTTCCCGAACCACGACCCCAACCCGCTGGTTGCCAGGAACGTGGAACCGCTGCGCAAGCTTGTCAGGCAGACCGGTGCGGACGTGGGCGTGATATATGACGGCGACGCCGACAGGGTGATGTTCGTGGATGAAAACGCGGAGTTCGTGGCCCCCGACCTTGTCATAGCATTGATGTCGCGTTATTTCATCGGAGAACGCGGTGCACAGAAGCCAAGGGTGCTGCAGGAGATACGGTCATCCAAGGCGGTTGCGGAATATCTGGCCCCGATGGGCTGCGACGTGCATACATGGAAGGTGGGAAGGTCCTTCGCCGCCCCGAAACTGCGTGAGATAGACGGACTGTGGGGAGGAGAGCTCGCCGGACATTACTATTTCAAGGACTTCTTCTACTCGGACAGCGGTCTGCTGTCGTCGCTCATAGTGCTGCGCATCGTTGCCGCGCTCAAGAAGGAAGGAAGCAGCCTCAGCAGGGCGATAGAGGGAATCCGCCGCTACATAAGCAGCGGGGAGATAAACTTCCGCATCGAGGACAAGAAAGGGGCAATGGACCGCATCTGCAGCTATTTCAAGGCACAGGACACGTCTGTAAAGGAAATGGATTTCGACGGTTACCGCATTGAGTTCAGGGACTGGTGGTTCAACATCCGCCCTTCCAATACGGAACCCTACCTGCGCTTCATCTGCGAAGCTTCTGACGGGGCACTGCTCGAGGCAAAGATCAAGGAAGCACAACAGGTGCTTGAAAATGAATTCGGAGGAACAAGAGTATGATGACAATATTTTCATTTGCCGCAGCGGTGATGCTGTCGGCTGCCGCTGACAGCGTTGTTGTTCTGGGGCAGGCCGTACCCGCAAGGGCGATTCAGCCCGTGACCAGCTGCCGGTCCACGGAAGCCGGTGTCGTGGATTCCATAGCGACCGGCGTGCCCGGTCTGACGATTGTGCTTTTCAGCGACAATACCTGGAAATACGACAAGGCAGACAGTTTCATAGAAGACTGCGACGTATTCGCCATGGCTTGGGACACGGAGAAGGTGAACCCTTACCAGAATCCAGTCGATTCCCTGCCGGAGGCATGGTCGGTATGGATGGTCGATTCGCTGAGCAGCTACCATTGCCCCCAGACTGGACGTGTAACCAGCCAGTTCGGAATACACGGACGCCGCCATCAGGGTGTGGACATATCCATTCCGACAGGTACTCCCCTGTACGCCGTATTCGACGGCAAGGTCCGCATGTCGAAATATGTGGGCGGTTACGGCAACCTCATAGTAATACGCCACAACAACGGTTTGGAGACCTTCTACGGCCATATGTCACGCCGCGATCTTGACTCCGGCGCCGTCGTCCACGCCGGTGACGTCATCGGTTTGAGCGGCAACACCGGCCGCAGCACAGGCCCCCACCTTCATTTCGAAGCCCGCTATCAGGGTCTCGCATTTGACCCCCAGCGCATAATCGACTTCAGCACCGGCAACCTCTGCCAGAGGATAATGGTGCTCAAGCGCCGCTACTTTAACGCATCCAGCCGCTACGACCAGGACTTCGATGACGAATTCCTGAACGAGGAGGATGACAAGAAGGCCCTCGAGGAAAAGAGAAAGAAAGACGAGGAGGCAGCCCGCAAGGCGATGGTCTATCACAAAGTACGCAACGGAGAGAATCTCGGTTCCATCGCCCGCAAGTACCACACTACCGTCAACAACATCTGCCGCCTCAACGGCATCAAGAACGCCAACAGCATACGCGCCGGCAGGACGCTGCGTGTACGTTAAAAAAATTGATTATCTTTGCAACGGAATTGAGATATGGTGTAATGGTAGCACTACAGATTTTGGTTCTGTCTGTGGAGGTTCGAATCCCCCTATCTCAACCAATCAAAAAAGCCCTTGCAGATGCGTCTGTGAGGGTTTTTCTTTGAAAAACGGCATCGGGCCGAATGTTTGTATTTTGGCCAAAAAGTGCTATATTTGGAGCAAATGTTAGATTAAATGTTAGATAGCTAAATCGCTCCAATATGGCCAAGGTTTCCATCAAGTACATTATCTATAACAAGTACCGTCAAACAGACGGACGCTATCCGATTAAACTGCGGTTTACATATAATCGTGTTCCGGCACTTGTGCCGACGAATTTATATGCTGCCGAAGGAGAATTGGAACGCGTCAGAAAGGGCGAAGAGAACAAGTCGCGGACAATCAGAGATGGAAACTTGCGCCGACGTGTAGAAGACTTGATCCGTGTATATGAAGAAGCCGCAGAGAACTTTGACCCGTTCATGTTCCCCTCCTGGAATGTGTCGGATGTCATCAAATATCTTAACAAGGCCATTCAGCGTGATAATTTCCGTCTCGATTTTCCGAGTTTCTGCGATGCTTTCGTCGATGAAAAAAGAAAACTGTCAAAGTCGGCAAAGGCTCCTAATAATTACATATTTGCAAAGAACGCGCTTTGCTCTTTTATGCAAAGGGAGCACTTCGACATTTCGGAATTGACATCTGCACTATTGCGGGATTTTGAGGCATATCTGGTAATGCAGTACGGCAAAGAGGCTAGAGCCGTCAGCCTGTACGCTTCCGGGATTCGCACGATGCATTATGCCGCCCAGAAGAAATATAATTCGGAAGAGCTTGAAAAACTGCCAATAAAGAACCCATACGCCTATTATACAGTACCACAGCAAGCCCAGTCCAAGCACAGAGCTGTTGAGATTGAGGTGGTCCAGGGAATGATCAATAACTATCAGGCATTGGAGGGCCGTGAACGGATCGCAATAGGAGCATATCTATTAAGTTTCGCTACGATGGGAATGAATATTCCGGACCTATACGCGTGCGATTATTATAAAGGTATGATTC
>JAKSKA010000011.1 GCA_024401915.1 Bacteroidales bacterium | reverse complement strand
TTTCCTGATGTTATGTGCCCTGGTCACCTTGCCGGCTATTTGTAAATTATTATTATATTTGTTTGTAGATATAGAACCACATTGAAAACACTTTGAATTATGACAGATAGAAGATCGTTTCTCAAGACTGCCGCTGCGGCGGCCACTGCAGTAGCTTGTGCGCCCCTGCTTGAAAGTTGCAAGGCCAAGGTGCCTGCGGACATCAGCGGCGAAGTGCCCAGCCCTTCCGCCGAATCCGGTTCCAACCTCATCGTCCCCAAGGGACAGGGTCTCAGGATCACGGGGACGTTCCTTGACGAGATATCGCACGACATCCCCCACCAGAACTGGGGCGCCGCGGAGTGGGATGCGGATTTCCGCAATATGAAGGCCATAGGCATCGATACCGTCATTATGATACGCAGCGGTTACCGCAAGTTCATCACCTGGCCCAGCAAGTACCTTCTGAAGAAGGGCTGCTATATGCCTTCGATGGACCTTCTCGAACTTTTCCTCTCCCTGGCGGACAAGTACGATATGAAATTCTATTTCGGCCTGTACGACAGCGGCCAGTATTGGGATACCGGCGATATGAGCTACGAGCTCGAGGCCAACAAATACGTGACGGAAGAGGTTTGGAACGCCTACGGCCACCACAAGTCCTTCCAGGGCTGGTATATCTCGACGGAGATCAGCCGCCGCACGAAAGGCTGCATCGAGACTTTCCACGAAATGGGCAAGATGTGCAAGGACCTCTCCGGAGGCCTCCCCACCTTCATCTCTCCCTGGATAGACGGCAAGAAGGCCGTTATGGGTACGAACCTCAATCTGAAGAAGGGCATCTCCGTCCGCAAGCACGAGGAGGAGTGGAACGAGATCTTCGACGGAATCCACGACGTGGTCGACGCCTGCGCATTCCAGGACGGTCACATCGATTACGACGAGCTGGACGCATTCTTCTCGGTCAACAAGTCCCTCGCCGACAAATACGGTATGCAGTGCTGGACCAATGCGGAGAGCTTCGACCGCGATATGCCCATCCACTTCCTCCCCATCAAGTTCGACAAGCTGCGTATGAAGCTGGAGGCGGCGGCGCGCTGCGGCTACGACAAGGCCATCACCTTCGAATTCTCCCATTTCATGAGCCCGCAGTCGGCTTATCTCCAGGCGGGACATCTCTACGACCGCTATAAGGAATATTTTGATATCTAGAATATGAAGGACGCATCTTCCAATTTCGCCTACGTCATCTTCCTGGCCTTCGTGGCCGCGTTGGGCGGCATTCTTTTCGGTTATGACACTGCCGTCATCTCCGGTACCACCGCGGACGTAACCGCCCAGTTCGCCCTCAGCGAGATGAGCAAGGGATGGTATGTGGGCTGCGCTCTCGTCGGCTCCATCATAGGCGTCGCCCTGGCCGGGCTGATGAGCGATTTCCTCGGCCGCAAGAAAACGCTGCTCATAGCCGCCGTGCTGTTCAGCGTCTCGGCGATAGGCTGCTGTTTCTGCAAGGGCTTCGATGACCTCGTGGCCTACAGGATCATAGGAGGACTCGGCATAGGAATCGTGAGCATAGTATCCCCGATGTATATTTCGGAGATATCTCCCGCCAAGGTCAGGGGCACGATGGTAGGGCTATATCAGCTCGCTGTCACTATGGGCCTGCTGCTGGCCTACGTCATCAATTTCGTGATTCTGAATGCAGGGGAGGGCGCGCATTTCTCCTCCGCCTTCGCCCAGAAATATTTCTCCACCGAGATGTGGCGCGGAATGCTTGGCAGCGAGAGCGTCGTGACGGTGCTTTTCCTCGTTGTCGCCTTCTTCATCCCCGAGAGTCCCCGCTGGCTCATCGTGAAGGGCCGCAATGACGCCGCTATGGGTATTTTCCGCCGCCTGAAGGTGTCCGAGCAGGGTGCGCTCGAGGAGTTTGAGTCCACCAGGGCTTCGATTGCCGGGGAGGTGAGGAGCGAGTGGAGCGCACTTCTGGACAAGGGAATCCTCAAGGCCGTGCTTTTCGGCTCGCTGATCGCCATCCTGGGCCAGTTCATGGGCGTGAACGCCGTTCTTTACTATGGTCCTGACATCTTCGCCGACGCAGGTCTCGCCAGCCGCGACTCTTCTATGTCCACCGTGCTCGTCGGTCTCGTGAATATGCTCACGACCGTGCTTGCTGTATTCATCATAGACAAGGTCGGTCGCAAGAAACTCATCTATTACGGGGTGAGCGGAATGATAGTCTGCCTTGTGCTCATAGGTCTCTACTTCCTCTTCGGGGCGGCCCTCGGAGTCAGCCCTGTCGTGCTGCTGGTGCTCTTCCTGCTCTATATCTTCAGCCAGGCCATCTCCATCAGCGCGGTTGTCTTCGTCCTCCTTTCCGAGATGTACCCCAACAGGGTGCGCGGGATAGCGATGTCCATCGCCGGCCTTGCCCTCTGGGTGGGAACCTACCTCATCGGCCAGTTCACGCCCTGGTGTATGAGCCATCTCACGCCCGCCGGCACCTTCTTCCTCTTCGCGGTGATGTGTCTGCCATATATGTATATAATGTGGAAGAAGATTCCCGATACGACGGGCAAGACGCTTGAGGAAATAGAACTTTTCTGGAAGAAATGATGGAAAGCGGAAAAAGAGTCGAGTCCGTCGATATGCTCAGGGGTATCGCCATCTTTATGATGATACTCTGCTCGTCGATAGGCACCCACAGCGCTCTTCCGGCCTGGATGTTCCATTGCCAGGTGCCGCCGCCGGACTACGTGTTCCGGCCCGAAGTGCGCGGGCTCACCTGGGTGGATATGGTATTCCCCCTGTTCATCTTCGCTATGGGGGCAGCCATCCCGTACTGGCTGGGCAGCAAGCTCCGCAAGGGCGAGTCCGTGCCGCTGGTGCTGCTGCGCATCGTGAAGCGCTTCATCGTGCTCGCGGCGTTCAGTCTTGCAATAGGCCACGCAGGCGCCATCTCGGCCACGGATTGCGGGCCGGTGCTTGCCGGCGCACTGCAGCTTCTGGTCTGGCTCTGCACCTTCGCGGCCCTGTGGCGCACCCGGAGCCCGTGGGTGAACGTCTGCGGCTGGCTGGCGATGGCGGGCATCTTCCTCTGGCTGCATTTCTCGCACGGACTCGTGTTCGATTTCGCCCAGAACGACTGCATCATCCTGCTGCTCGCCTGGGCGGCGCTGATGGGCGGTGTGATCTGGCTTTTCACGGCCAAAAGGCCCGTGTTGAGGCTTTGTATCCTCGCTGCGATTATCGTCGCCAAGTTCTTCGGTTTCGGCTTCACCCAGTATCTGGTGATCGTCATCCCCGCCACTTTCGCCGGCGAACTGCTGGGCGGCGACAGGACCAGCAGGAACCCGGTCGCTCCTTTCGTCGCACTCGCTGCCGTGGTGCTGCAGCTCTGGGGACTGTATACGCGCAATGTCCTGGCCGACCTTGTCGTCAGCGCGGTCCTGGCTGCTGTCTTCGTGCTGCTGGTGCGCAAGGAGAAGACGCCCTCGAGCGTTATCGGACTGGCCGGCTTCGTGATGCTGCTTTGCGGCGTGTGCTTTGATTTCCACGACGGCGGCATCGCGAAGGACTACTGCAACCTGTCATACCTCTTCACTACCGGCGCCCAGTCTATGCTGGTGCTCTATTTCCTCAACTGGATGGAGGGGCACGGGGTCGTCAGCCGCAATCTGGTGATGACCGGACAGAACCCGATGATAGCCTATACCATAGCCTGGAGCGTCGTGTGCCCGCTGCTGTACATTGTCGGGCTTATGGATGCGATGAATGCCTGGGCGCTGGGTTCGCCGCTGATGGGCGTGGTCCGCGGCCTGGTGGTGACGCTGCTCACGCTGGCGTCCACCTGCGTCTTCACCCGTTTCAGGATATTCTGGAAGAGCTAGGCCTTACTTGACGGGAGGCTTTCTGAACACGTAGTCGGCGTAGTTGTAACCCTGCGACTTGTAGATTGGAAGGAGCCCCTTGCGTATCCTTTCGACGAATTCCTTGTAGTCGGTCCTGTGAGACGTGCTCCACGCGACCTCGGCGAGGGCTGCGAGACGCGGCAGCGCCATATGCTCCACGTCCCTGAATTCATACATATGCTCCGTCCACACGTTGGCCTGGATCCCTCTGATATGGGAGGCCTGCTCCTTGTCCAGCTCGGCGAAGGGGTCGAACGAGTAGCATTTGCTGAGCGGAAGATAGGTGTGGTAGGTGGTCCCTTCGGGCTCCTGACGGGGCTTGAGTGTCTGGTAGTAGTCGAGATAGAAATAGGTGTAGGGCGACATTATCACGTCGTTCCCCATCTTCGCCGCGTTGATTCCTCCCCTGGTGCCCTGCCACGACATCACCGTCGCCGTGGGGGTCACTCCGCCTTCGAGGATCTCGTCCCAGCCGATGATGCGGCGTCCCTTTGTGTTCAGGAACGCTTCGATGCGCCGGAGCAGGTATCCCTGCAGCTCGGCTTCTGATTGGAGTCCGAGTTCGCTCTTCCTGCGCTGGCAGTCGGGGCAGGAGGCCCAGCGTGTGCGCGGAGCCTCATCTCCGCCGATGTGGATGAACTCGCTCGGGAAGATTTCGCAGATTTCGGTGAGCACGTTCTCCAGGAATTCGAACGTCTCCTCCTTCCCTACACAGAAAACGTCTTCGAAGACGCCCCATTTCCCTGTGACCTCGTAGCCTTCACCCTTGCAGCCGAGGGTGGGGTAGGACGCGAGTGCGGCCAGTGCGTGCCCGGGCATCTCTATTTCGGGGATGATGGTGATATGGCGTGCGGCGGCGTATGCGACGATCTCCCTCATCTGTTCCTGCGTGTAGAAGTTGCCGTAGCGGTCCTTGCCGCGATAGGCTCCGATTGCGGTCAGGTTGGGATATCGCCTTATTTCCGCCCTCCAGCCCTGGTCGTCCGTCAGGTGCCAGTGGAAGACGTTGATTTTGTGGAGGGCCAGGATGTCGATGTAGCGTTTCACGTCGGCGACCGGGAAGAAATGGCGGCAGCAGTCGAGATGGGCGCCGCGGTAGGAGAATTCCGGCTTGTCCTTGACGACCAGTCCCGGGATGCGGTCGGAACACTGTGCCTTGATCTGTGTGAGAGTCTGTGATGCCCAGAACACGCCCGCTTCGCTTCCTCCGGCCACGAACAGGGTGTCGCCCCTGTCTCCGCTGGCGTCAAGGATGTATTCTTCCGCCGCGAGGGTGGTGTCTATCACGCTTTTCACCGTTGCGTCCACGCTGACGCCCCTTCCGGTATATTCTGCGCTTACGGGTTCTGGAACGATGGCGATTCCGCTATAGGGCTTCGCGAACGCCACTGCCGGCAATAATGCCAGGAGAAATATAGTTTTAGTCATATATGTGTGTTTGGTACAGACGCGAGTCACTCGCGTCTGTACGACTTTTTACGTGTGTTATTCGACCACCCTGTGGGCCATAGGCCAGCCTGTGATCGTGGATACATACGGAATCATCAGGGAGGCAACCTTGCGCTGCCCTTCGTAGTTCGGGTGATGGCTGGCGCCGAGCTCCGAGTCGGAGTTGTGGGCCTTGCTCTGGATGGATGTCCAGAAAACGTTTTCCATTCCGGCCTTTTCCACGGCGGCCCTCACGTAGTCGCCCAGCAGGACGTCAGCCTTGGATGCGACGCATAGGATGGGGACTCCGGGATGGAGGCGGCGCACGTCACGCAGGAGCACTCCATAGCCCTTGCACCAGTCCTTCAGCCTGGGATGCTTCCCCGTAGAGAAATCATTGGTGCCCAGATAGATGACGACAATCGCGGGGTCGAAGTCGTCTTTGTCCCATTCCGGCCCTTCGCTGCAATCGAAGCTGCGGCGGTATTTGTTCGTCATCACCTCTTCGGGTGACTTGCCGGCATAGTTCCTGACCACACCCCTTCCGGAATGGCTTACCAGTTGGACGTCGGCATCGAAGAAACGACCGATGATTTCGGCGTAGGCGAGATTGCAGTTCTCCGTCTCCGGTTTGAACGGCTCGTCCTTGCTCAGGCTTTCCGTACCGTATCCGCAGGTGTAGGAATCGCCGATGAACTCGATACGGCGTTCCTTGAGGCTGCGTGAGGGGAGAAATGTCCCATCAGTCGTGAATCCCTTTATCGTGGCCAGTCCCTGCTCGCCTTCGGTCCTCTTCTGGATCACCGCGAAATGGCGTCCGGCAGTGAGATTCTCCGCAAGGACGACGTCCGGGCCGAGTTTGAGGACCTTGTCCGCCCGCGGACCGATCTCCTTGTCTATCCACAGGTTGTACTCATTCTTGAAACTGTCCTCCGCCTGCACGGACAAACAGGTGCCCTCGAAGGTCACGACAGCCGTAACTCCGCTCCAGTCGAAGGAGCAGACGCCGTCGGCGGCGACCGTCCTTCCTATATAAAGAATACACGGGTCGTCACCCTTGATGGAAGTGTTCGCAAAAACGGATAATGAAGCGAGCAGTGCCGCAAGAATCACAAGAGTCTTTTTCATAAGCAAAGCCGGAAACCGGCCGGATTGGGATGGATGTTGTACAGACGCGAGTCACTCGCGTCTGTACTATTCGTTCTCGTCGTAGATGAGTTCCTCTTCCTCGGAATCCTCGTCCTCATCGTCCTCATCCTCATCGTCGTCATCGTCCTCGTCGGCTTCATCATCGTCGTCGAGGGTGCGGCTCTGCTTCCTTTCCTCTTTTGGAAGGTCCTCGAAGGCCACATAACCCTTGTCGAACTCCTCGGGAACGGGACCTTTGGTGTCGATAAGGACGGGGGAGGTGACTTTTTCGTCCTTTTCCTCGCCTTCGAGCGTTATGATGACGCTTTTCTTTGCGGGAATGTCATAGAAGTATATGAAGGACTTCACACCTGCCTTTATCGCATCGCATATCCTGACTGAATCCACGGCGCCGAAACCGAGGTCGATCAGGGCGTAGCGGGCGACGCAATTGTCGTTCTCGTCCATTCCCTTGAACAGAATGGGCTGATCCATAGCGAATTCCAAATCGGAACGCAGCTGCTTGTGGAAGGTGTATAGAGTGTTCGTACCGTTGCAGAGATAGACGCGGTAGAAACCTTTCAATCCGGCGAGTGTGACTTTATATCTGTAAACCATATTGCGAAGATACAATAAATTCCCTAAATTTGACTTGAAATGTTAGAGAATGATACATATAAGTCCATAGGCGGACCTTCCGAGGGACTGTTCAAGGATAACGGCAGCCGTTTCATCGCGCTGGCGTACCCTGTGGAGAGTGTCGGCGAGGTGAAGGAGATCGTCGATTCCCTGAAGAAGGAGTATCACGACGCGCGTCACCACTGCTACGCCTACCGCATCGGGGCGGACGGCTCCGTGTTCCGTGCCAACGATGACGGGGAGCCCTCCGGGTCGGCCGGGAAACAGATTCTCGGCCAGCTGGACTCGGCCGGCCTGAGTGATGTCCTGGTGGTCGTTGTCCGCTATTTCGGCGGTATCAAGCTGGGTGTCCCGGGCCTCATACGCGCATACCGCACATCCACGTCGGACGCCCTCTCCAATGCGGAGGTCATCGAGAAGATCGCCGGAAGCTGGTACCGCCTGGAGTTCGATTATGACGCAATGCCGGAGGTGATGAAGGTCCTGAAGGACCTCGACCTTCCCCAGAAAAACAGGGACTTCGGAGAGAAATGCAGCGTGGAAGTCCGTGTCCGTGAAAAATTGCACGATATTTTTTTGGAACGGATTGAAAAAAAGAGTAACTTTATGAAAATATCCTGATACTATGAGTAAGGTACACGTTTTCAATGCAGGCCCCTGCCTGCTTCCCCAGCAAGTTTATGACAAAGCAATAGAAGCCATAAAGGATTTCGCCGGCACCGGAGTGTCGGTTCTTTCAATTTCCCACCGTACCAAGGAATGGGACGTCGTTATGGACGGGACGAGGGCGCTCTGGAAAGAGCTTCTGAATATCCCGGACGGCTACGAGGTGATTTTCCTCGGCGGCGGCGCAAGCCTCGAATTCCTCTACACACCTATGAACTTCCTCGAGAAGAAGGCCGGCTATCTCGATACCGGCGTCTGGGCCCACAAGGCACTCAAGGAGGCACAGGGACTCGGAGAGGCGTACGCTGTCGCAAGCTCCGCCGACAAGAACTACAGCTACATCCCCAAGGGCTATGAGATTCCCACCGACCTGGATTATTTCCACATTACGACCAACAACACAATCTACGGCACGGAGATACGCGAGGACATCGACTGCCCCGTGCCCCTCATAGCGGATATGTCCTCCGACATCCTCAGCCGTCTGGTCGACGTGTCGAAGTACGCCTGCATTTATGCCGGTGCGCAGAAGAATGCAGGTCCCGCCGGAGTTGCGGTCGCCATCATCCGGAATGACGCGCTTGGCAAGGTAAGCAGGTATCTGCCGACGATGCTCGACTACAGGACCCATATCGACAAGCTTTCAATGTTCAACACCCCTCCTGTGTTCTCGATTTACGTGATGTACGAGACGCTGAAGTGGATAAAGGAGATGGGCGGAGTCGCCGCACTCCACGCGCTTGACGTCAAGAAGGCCGAAACCCTCTACGCCGAGATCGACCGCAACCCCCTCTTCGTCGGTACCGCCGCACTCGAGGACCGTTCCATAATGAACGTTCCCTTCGTGATGAGCCCCGGCAACGAGGCGCTGCAGGACGAGTTCCTCGCCTTCTCCAAGACCCGCGACATCGTCGGTATCAAGGGCCACCGCAGCGTGGGCGGTTTCCGCGCCTCCATTTATAACGCCTGCACCCAGGAGGACGTTGAGGCTCTCGTGGCCTGTATGCAGGAATTCGAAAAGATGCACGCATAGCGATGAAGGTACTTGTTGCAACACAGAAACCCTTTGCACCCAAGGCGGTGAAAGGCATTATGGATATACTCGCAGCGGCCGGCTATGAGACCGTGCTGCTCGAGAAATACGAGGCGCAGAGCGAGCTCGTGGCCGCCATCGCGGACGCGGACGCCGTGATCGTGCGCTCCGACAAGCTGACCGCGGAGGTGCTCGATGCCGCCGCGAAACTGAAGATAGCGGTGCGCGCGGGTGCGGGCTACGACAACGTGGACCTTGCTGCCGCCAGCGCACGCGAGATCGTTGTTATGAATACTCCCGGACAGAATTCGAGCGCCGTGGCGGAACTGGCTGTCGCGATGATGATCTTTATGGCACGCACCCAGTTCACCCCTTCCACCGGCTCCGAAATCCAGGGCAAGACCCTAGGTATCCAGGCCTTCGGCAACGTGGGCCGTCTCGTGGGCGCCAAGGCGGCGGCTCTCGGGATGAAGGTCAGGGCCATTGACCCGTTCCTGAAGCCGGAGCAGATAGCGGCCGGCGGAGCGGAGCCCGTGGAGGACCTCAAGGAGCTCTATTCCGGCTCGGACTATCTCAGCATCCACATCCCCGCGACGCCCCAGACCGTCGGCAGCATAGGCTATGAGCTGATTTCATCTATGCCGAAGGGTGCCACCCTGGTCAATACGGCGCGCAAGGAGGTTATTGACGAAACCGGTCTCGAAAAGGCGCTCCGCGAGCGTCCCGACCTCAAATATGTCACTGACGTCGCTCCCGACAACCTCGCCTCCCTTCAGGAGCAGTTCGGCCTGCGCGTGTTCGCAACGCCCAAGAAGATGGGCGCCCAGACGGCAGAGGCCACCCTGAACGCCGGCCTCGCGGCAGCCCGCCAGATAGTCGCTCTCTTCGAGAACGGACACCCCAGATACCCGGTGAACAAACAGGGATATGCTTGATACTACGCTGATAAACAAGACATTGAAGGATTTCTTCGGCTACGACAACTTCAAGGGCGAGCAGGAGGAGATCATCAAACACCTCTCCTCGGGTGGCGACGCCTTCGTCCTGATGCCGACGGGTGGAGGGAAGTCCTTGTGCTATCAGCTGCCGGCCCTTCTTCTGGACGGGACGGCAATAGTGATCTCCCCTCTCATCGCCCTGATGAAGAACCAGGTGGACCTGCTCCGCGGGTTCGAGCAGGGGAATGAGAGCATAGCCCATTTCCTGAACTCGTCCCTCTCCCGCAACCAGATAGACGACGTGCGCGCCGACCTGCTTGCCGGAAGGACCAAGATACTCTACGTGGCGCCTGAGTCGCTGACGAAAGAGGAGAACATCGCCCTTCTGCGTGAGGTGAAGATATCGTTCTATGCCGTTGACGAGGCGCACTGCATCTCCGAGTGGGGTCACGATTTCCGTCCTGAATACCGCCGCATACGTTCGCTGGTCGACGGAATCGGACGTGCGCCCATCATCGCTCTTACGGCGACGGCGACCCCCAAGGTCCAGTCGGATATCATCAAGAATCTCGGCATTCCCGACGCCAGGGTGTTCAAGTCCTCGTTCAACAGGCCCAACCTGCATTATGAGATCAGGGACAAGGTCGAGCCTGAAAAGGACATAATAAAGTATATACGGCAGAATCCGGGCAAGTCCGGCATCATCTACTGTCTCAGCCGAAAGAAGGTCGAGGAGCTAGCCCAGCTGCTGACGATAAACGGCATAAAGGCGCTTCCGTACCACGCCGGCCTGGACGCGAAGACGAGGGCGGACAACCAGGACGCTTTCCTGATGGAGGAAGTGAACGTCATCGTGGCCACCATTGCCTTCGGAATGGGCATAGACAAGCCTGACGTGCGTTTCGTCATCCATTATGACATTCCCAAGAGCATCGAGAGCTACTATCAGGAGACGGGCCGCGCCGGGCGCGACGGGAAGGAAGGTGTCTGCATCGCCTACTACAGCGGAGAGGACATCCAGAAGCTCGAGAAGTTTATGCAGGGCAAGCCTATCGCCGAGCAGGAGATCAGCCGCCAGCTGCTTTCGGAGGTCGTTTCCTATGCCGAATCCAGCCAGTGCCGCAGGCACCTGCTCCTGAACTATTTCGGAGAGGAATGGAAGGGCGGCAACTGCGGTTGCTGCGACAACTGCCTCCACCCGAAGACCCTCAGGGATGCCACCGCCGATATGGTTCTCGTGATAAAGCTCATCGAGTCCCTTCCGGAGCGCTTCAAGGCCGACCATCTCGCGAACATCCTCGCCGGGGTCCAGAACTCGATAATCAAGTCTTACCGTCACGATGAACTTGAACTTTTCGGTGCCGGAGACTCCCACGACGAGAAATACTGGATGACGGTTATGCGCCACGGCCTCCTCAACCATCTTATTTACAAGGAGATAGAGACCTACGGCCTTATCCACGTGACGGATTCCGGGCGCGGGTTCCTCGAGCATCCCTGGAAATTCGAGATAGCCGAGGACCGCAAGTTCGGCCCTTCTCCGAAGGATGATACGGACGACGAGGAGCCCGATGATGCCGAAGCGGCTGCCGCAGTGCGCGCCGGCGGAGGCGGGGACAGCGTGCTCCTGCCTATGCTGAAGGACCTCAGGAAGAGTATGTCCAAGAGGCTGGGCCTCCAGCCGTGGATCATTTTCGGAGACCCGGCCCTGGAGGATATGTCCATACTTTACCCTCTGACCTACGACGAACTCAAGAACTGTCAGGGCGTCGGGGAGGGCAAGGCCCGCAAGTTCGGCGCCGAATTTCTCGAACTCATCAAGCGCTACGTCGAGGACAATGATATTGTCCGTCCGGACGATTTCATCGTGAAATCCTCCCCCAGCAAGTCCGAGGGCAAGATAGCCATAATCCAGAGCATCGACCGCCGTCTGGCCCTGGAGGATATATGCGAGGTGCGCGGGATGGAGATGGACGAGCTGATGGGTGAGATAGAGGCGATAGTCTCCACCGGGACGAAACTGAACCTCGACTACTATATTAGCCAGAATCTCGATGAGGAAATCGTCGGGGAAATATATGATTATTTCAAGAACGACGCCCAGTCGGATTCGATTAACGATGCGATAGAGGAGCTGGGCGACGAGTATGACGAGATGGAGATACGTCTCGTCAGGATCAAGTTCCTCTGCGAGATAGCTTCTTAGTCCTATGATTCCCCAGGATACCGTCAATCAGATCCTTGACACCGCGCAGATTGCGGATATTGTCGGAGACTTCGTGACGCTCAAGCGCCGCGGGGCCAATCTGGTGGCGTGCTGTCCTTTCCATAACGAGAAGACGCCTTCCTTCTACGTGTCCCCGGCAAAAGGGATATACAAGTGTTTCGGCTGCGGAAAGTCCGGCACCGCCGTGGGCTTCGTGATGGAGCACGAGCACTGCACCTACGTCGAGGCGCTCCGCTATCTCGCCAGGCGCTACAACATCGAAGTGGTTGAGAAGGAGGAGAGCGCCGAGGACATAGCCCAGCGCCAGCACACCGAGAGCCTTTATCTCGTGAGCGAATTCGCTCAGAAGTTCTACACCGCGCAGCTTGAATCCGGTGAGGGACGCAGCATCGGCCACGCGTATTTCCGCAGCCGCGACATCGAGGACGCCACCATCCAGCTCTTCGGACTCGGATGGGCTCCCTCCGGCCGCACCGCCCTTATGGACGCAGCCCTGAAGGAGGGGTACAAACTGGAGTATCTGATAGATGCCGGTCTTTGCGTCAAGCGTGAGGATGGCTCCGTGGTGGACAAGTTCCGCGAGCGCGCGATATTCCCTGTCCACAGTGTCAGCGGCCGCGTCGTGGCCTTCAGCGGGCGTACCCTGAAGGCCGACAACCCGGCGAAATACGTGAACACGGCCGAGACGGAGATCTACATCAAGAGCCGCAACCTCCTCGGCATCTATTTCGCCAAAGCCGAGATCTCGCGTCTGAAGAAGTGCATCCTCGTCGAGGGTAACGTCGATATGGTGATGATGCACCAGCTCGGGATACGCAACGTCGTGGCTTCGTGCGGCACGTCCCTGACCATCGAGCAGATAAAGCTGATAAAGCGCTTCGCCGATGACGTGACCATAATGTACGACGGCGATTCTGCGGGCATCCACGCCGCCCTGCGCGGTATCAACCTGGTGCTCGCGGAAGGGCTGAACGTCAAGATAGTGCTGCTTCCCGACGGCGACGACCCGGATTCGTTCTGCCGCAAGCATACTCTCGCCGAGGTGCGCGGATTCATCGACTCCCACGAGCGCGACTTCATAGAGTTCAAGACCGAGCTGCTGCTCGGCGAGGCCGCCGGAGACCCGCTGAAGAAAGCGAATCTGATAAACGATATCGCCGACACGATCGCCGGCATCCCCGACCCCGTCAAGCGCTCCGTTTACGTGGACGCGACGGCTTCCCGCTTCGGCATCGAGTCGTCCCTGCTTTATTCCCGTATCAACAGCGACCGTGCCTCGGCCCACAAGGAGCAGCCCTCCGGGAACGAGGCTCCGCAAACGCCTGTACAGCGCTTCCCGGAACCGGAGAACAAGACCCTGGAGCCCTCCGAGAAGGACTTGCTCCGCTTCATCCTCACCAACGGCTGCGACCCTCTCGTGTTCGAGACCGATTCGGCCTTCTATGTCGAGGATGAGCAGTCACCCACCGTCGCCGACTTCATCCGCTCGTCCCTCGAGGCGGATGGCTCCGCCTTCGTCAACAGCCTCTGCAGGAGGGTGTACGATGAGTATATGCGCTATTATGACGAGGGACTGGAGCAGCAGGAGATACTCCGGCGCATCTTCAACTCCAGCGACAGGGATGCTGCCTGCTTAGCCGTATCGCTGTCCGAGCACGAGTATATGCTTACCGTCGCTTCCTTCGAGAACGCACTGACAACCACTTCGTCCTGGCTGGTCAACCAGGTGCCCAAGGCGATAATGGTGTATGCGGAGCGGAGGCTCCAGGACAGGATAGACCAGCTCAGAAAGGTGATCGCATCCACTGAGGGCGACGAGCAGATCGCCGCGATGACGGAGATGATGAAACTCCAGAATGCAAAGAGAAAGGTGAATCAGAAAATAGGAAGAGAAAAGAAATAGATATATGGACAAGAATTATAAGAGAACATTGGTTACCTGTGCGCTGCCGTATGCCAACGGTCCAGTCCACATAGGCCATCTTGCAGGCGTTTACGTGCCTGCCGACATCTACGTACGCTACCTCAGGATGAGGGGCAGGGAAGTACTTTACGTCTGCGGCTCCGACGAGCACGGCGTCCCCATCACGATCAAGGCGCGCCAGCAGGGCTGCACCCCCCAGGACATAGTTGACAAGTACCATTCGATAATTGACGAGTCATTCAAGGGCTTCGGCCTTAATTTCGACGTTTACGGGCGCACTTCCTCGAAGATACACGAGGAGAACGCTTCGGAGTTCTTCCGCAAGCTCTATGACGAGGGGAAGTTCATCACCCGCGAGAGCGAGCAGTACTACGACCCCGAAGCGAAGACCTTCCTTGCAGACCGCTACATCGTGGGCACCTGCCCCAAGTGCGGCGCTGAAGGCGCTTACGGCGACCAGTGCGAGAAATGCGGCTCCACCCTCAGCCCCGAGGAGCTCATCAATCCCAAGAGCAAGCTCAGCGGCGCCGAGCCGATAAAGAAGAAGACCACCCACTGGTACCTTCCTCTCCAGGATTATGAGCAGTGGCTGCGCGAATGGATACTCGAAGGCCACAAGGAGTGGCGCAGCAACGTCTATGGCCAGGTCAAGAGCTGGCTCGACGGCGGACTGCAGCCGCGTGCGGTGACCCGCGACCTCGAATGGGGCGTGCCCGTCCCTGTCGAAGGCGCCGAGGGAAAAGTGCTTTACGTGTGGTTCGATGCCCCCATAGGCTATATATCCAACACCCGCCAGCTCCTTCCTGACAGTTGGGAGAAGTGGTGGAAATCCGAGGACACGAAGCTTGTCCACTTCATCGGCAAGGACAATATCGTGTTCCACTGCATCGTCTTCCCCGCAATGCTGAAGGCATACGGCGACGGTTACATCCTTCCCGAGAACGTGCCCGCCAACGAGTTCCTCAATCTCGAAGGCGACAAGATATCCACGTCGCGCGGCTGGGCCGTATGGGCCCACGAGTACCTGCGCGACCTTCCGGGACGTGAGGATGAGCTGCGCTATGTGCTGACCGCGAATGCTCCCGAGACCAAGGACAACGACTTCAGCTGGAAGGATTACCAGCAGCGCTGCAACAGCGAGCTCGTCGCCATCTTCGGTAACTTCGTGAACAGGGCCGTGGTTCTCACCCACAAGTACTTCGGTGGCAAGGTGCCCGCCTGCGGCCCCCTCACTGCCGCTGAAAGGGAGGTCCTGGACCAGATCCCGGCCCTCAAGGCGTCGATCGAGAACAATATCGAGGGCTACAGGTTCCGCGAGGCCCTGAAGGACGCGATGATGATCGCCCGTCTTGGCAACAAGTACATTTCGGATACGGAGCCCTGGAAGGTGGCGAAGACCGATATGGAGAGATGCGCGAC
>JAKSKA010000109.1 GCA_024401915.1 Bacteroidales bacterium | reverse complement strand
CAAAGTTCCTGACCTCCCCGTTGTTGAAGGTCAAAGCCAGGATATAATCCTTGACATACACCGCATTTGTAACTTTAAGAATCATATGATTACTTCAGTGGATCAATTTTTACTATTGCTTCCTTGTTCTCCATCCGCTTCCAATTCTCCATCAATTCATTTTTATGAAGGTCCAGCCATTCATACACAAGATTCAGAGCTCTTCTTGGAAGTGAACCCGTAATCACTCCGCCTTCAATAGTAATGATTGCCTCATAATCCTGATATTTCACGTGGAAATGAGGAGGATTATGCTCGCTCATATACATATAAATGGCGATACCATAGAAATAACTGACCTCGGGCATAAATTGCAATTTTTGCAAATTTAATGAATTTTTGAAGAATACAGCGCAAAAGCGGAGAACTCCGTAGAATTCTCCGCCGCTTTTTGAGCCGCGCAGCGGCGAAGGCCGCATCAGCGGCCGTGGCGGAGCGTCAGCGAGACTTTCTGTAGAAAGTCGAAGCAGCGCAGCCACCGCCATGGAACGTTAGTGGAATGGCGCATGCCCCTGACAGGGGCTGTCAGCGTCAGCTGACTGGGGTTGAGAAGCATAGCTACTGAAAAAGCCCGAAGCGAAACGCTTCAGGCTTTTTCAGTAGCCCCTACAGGAATCGAACCTGTATTTTAGGTTTAGGAAACCCACGTTCTATCCGTTGAACTAAGAGGCCGTACCGGCCCGGGGGCCAAAATCCGTGGCGTTCGAAGAACGCGGTGGATATGGGTTGGACAGTGTCTTACTCGGCGTCTTTCTTGACGATGATCTGACGTCCCCTGTAGTAACCACACTCAGGACAAACGCGGTGATACATTATCGTAGCTCCGCAGTTGGGGCAGGTTGCGAGGGTAGGGACGGGAGCGAAATCGTGGGTACGACGCTTGTCTGTTCTCTGCTTTGAGTGTTTGTGTTTAGGATGTGCCATTTTCTTATCTTTTTAATATTATTTTATATACTTTACGGTTTCCTCGTTGCATTCTCCTTCCGGATGGACCTTCCTGAGCGGCAGGGAAAGCAGGACGTAATCATATATGTCCTGACTGAAATCCAGACCGTCCTCGTCGGCCACCACCGAATCCTCGAATCCTGTCTCAACCGGCAGTACGAGGTCTTCGAGACATCTGTCGCATTCCACCGTGACCGTCCCCTTCATAGCGCATTCCACATCCGCTGTAACGCCGTGGAAGTTTACGTCGAGGTCGATCGAGATGTCAGCATCCAGGATGCCGGAGTCTCCGAATGTTTTAAAGAACTGTCCGTCAGCGCGCCACTCGAAGTGGTTGTGCCCGGTCTTCAGTTTCTCTGAAGGAATACCAAAGGGTTGCAAAGATAATAAATTTTTTCCGATTATCAATCTTCGTTGTCGCTATTTCTTTTTCTCGCCAGAGGGTCGAGCAGAATCTTGCGTATCCTCATATAGTGGGGCGTTACCTCCACGAGCTCGTCCTCCTGGATGTATTCGAGCGCTTCCTCGAGGGAGAACTTGATTGCGGGAGGCAGGACAATCTTCTCGTCTGAGCCGGCTGCACGCACGTTGGTGAGCTTCTTTGTCTTGCAGATGTTGATGTTGAGGTCCCTCTCGCGGGTATGCTCGCCGATCACCTGGCCCATATAGATGTCCTCGCCGGGATCGACGAAGAAGCGTCCGCGGTCAAGCAGCTTGTTGTTGGTGTAGGTTATGGTCTGGCCGGTCTCGATCGTGACGTGCGATCCGTTGTTGCGGCGCTCTATCTCGCCCTTGTAGGGCTGGTACTCCTTGAAGCGGTGTGCCACGATGGCCTCTCCCTGCGATGCGGTGAGAAGGTTCGAACGCAGTCCCATAAGTCCGCGGGTCGGAATCTCGAATTCGAGCAGGGTCCTGTCCCCGCGCGGTTCCATATGGACGAGCGCACCCTTGCGCCTTGTCGAGATCTCGATTGCCGCGCCCACGAATTCTTCCGGAACCTCGATGGAGAGTTCCTCGATAGGCTCGCATCTCTGGCCGTTTATGGTCTTGTCGAGCACCTTGGGCTGGCCGACCTGCAGCTCGAAGCCTTCACGCCTCATCGTCTCGATGAGGACGGAGAGGTGGAGCACGCCGCGTCCGTAAACGATGAACGAATCGGCGGTGAGGCCCGGCTTCACGCGGAGCGCGAGGTTCTTCTCAAGCTCCTTGTCGAGGCGCTCCTTGATGTGGCGGGAAGTCACGAACTTGCCGTCCTTTCCGAAGAAGGGGGAGTTGTTGATGGTGAAGAGCATACTCATCGTAGGCTCGTCTATGGCGATGGGGGGCAGCGCTTCCGGGTTCTCGAAATCCGCAACGGTGTCGCCGATCTCGAATCCGTCAAGACCCACTACGGCGCAGATGTCTCCGCATTCCACCTTGTCCACATTGCCCTTGCCGAGGCCTTCGAAGACCATCAGCTGCTTGATTTTCTGCTTCTGGACTATGTCGTAGCGCTTGCAGAGGCTGATGTTCTGGCCGCTTGAGAGGCTGCCGCGCGTTATGCGTCCCACCGCGATGCGTCCCACGTAAGGGGAATACTCCAGCGAGGAGATGAGCATCTGGGGCGTGCCTTCGACCTGCGCGGGTGCGGGGATCACGCGGAGTATCGTGTCGAGGAGGGGAGTGATGTTGTCAGTGGGCTGCTTCCAGTCCATTGACATCCATCCCTGCTTGGCCGAGCCGAAAACGGTCGCGAAATCCAGCTGCTCCTCGTTGGCGCCGAGGTTGAACATAAGGTCGAACACCTCTTCCTGCACTTCGTCGGGACGGCAGTTCGGCTTGTCCACCTTGTTGACCACGACGATGGGCTTCTTTCCCATCTGGAGAGCCTTCTGGAGCACGAAACGCGTCTGCGGCATACAGCCTTCGAACGCGTCCACGAGCAGCAGCACGCCGTCAGCCATATTGAGCACGCGCTCCACCTCTCCGCCGAAATCGGCGTGGCCCGGAGTGTCGATGACGTTTATCTTTACGCCCTTGTAGATCACGGACACATTCTTTGCGAGAATGGTGATGCCCCTTTCCCTTTCAAGGTCGTTGTTGTCCAGTACCAGCTGGCCGAGATTCTCGGGCTGGCGCACGAGATTGGCCTGGTAAATCATTCTGTCGACGAGAGTTGTCTTGCCGTGGTCGACGTGAGCGATGATCGCTATATTTCTAATATCCTGCATAATCTTATTAAATCCTGCAAATTTATGAAAAATGCTTGATAAATAAAATATGTATATAATCAAGGATTATTCGTACCTTTGTTTGATTATGAGAAAGTGGATTTCAACGGTTATTGCCATTTTTCTGCTGCTTTCCTGCGGCGGGAAGGGGGACAGCGGCAGCGGATTCTGCCCTGAACTGTTGCGTGCGGTCCCGTCCGATGCCGTATGCGTCGGCATCAGCGGCAGCCTCGACGAGGCGCTCCGGATGGTGCCCGGACTTGCCGGGAAACTGGAAGACCTTGACTACGGACGCCTCTCGTCCGCCGATGCCGTCATCTCCGGCCTCTATCTTGGCGAACTGCGCCCCATTCTCTCTATCGATGCCGGCCGCGCCGCAGCGGACACCCTCGACGCCGTGAAAAGCCTGATGGACCAGGCCGCCGGGGCGAAGCTGCCCTGTGCGCTGATAGAGCCCGAAGGGGGCCGCAGAATCCTTGTGCTCTCGACTTCCGAGGCGGCACTCGTGTCCGTGCAGCGCCATCTCGAGTCCGGAGCCTGCATCCTCGACGCACCCGATTTCGGAATCGCGCTCGAGCAGGCTGCGTCGGAAGGCGTCGTGATAATCCGCAATGCGTCAATAGCTTACTTCCTGCCTTCGAGCCCGGCCCTGGACGCGATAGGGCGGAGGAGCACCATATCTTTCCTGAAGCATTTCGCCAAGTGGACCATACTCCGCACGGACGGCACCCTCGAGTTCTGCGGTGCCAGTGACCCGTCCTATTGGGCGGAGCTGATGGAGCGCCAGACTCCATTCACCTGCAGTCTCTGCACCGTCCTGCCCGAATCGGCGGAATTCGCGGTCTCGCTTCCCGTTGGCGGAGAGTGGCGCGAGCAGTATTGCGGCTGGCTGGATGCGAATTCGCGTCTGGACAAATATGAAAACAACCTTGGCAAGCTGCGCAAGAGCTTCGGCGTGAACCCGTTGGACTGGGAAAAGGCCCACCGGGTCGGCGAGGTCGCGCTGCTGCTTTTTGACGGCGGGAGGCGCGTCGTATTGCTGCGCTGTGGTGGAGACGACTGCGAGGTGCAGGAAAATGACGTCCCGGGCTTTGCCGCCGCATTGTACGGCCAGCTGTTCAGCTGTGCCGACGACGGCTGGTGCGCACGGCGTGACGGCTGGATGGCAACGGGCCCGCGCGAGGATGTGGCGGCGTGGCTGGAGAGCGGAAAAGTGGAGCGCGATGCTGCGGAACTGATGAAATTTTACGTGTACACGCCGGAGGGAAGCATAATCTCCGGCAAGAAAGGAACAAGAATAAACCTTACCAAAACCGAACCATAATGGAATTCCAAGCTGTTCAATTCAAATCACTGAACAAGATCCTTGAAAGCAGTTTCAAGGATCACTGGGGAAGACCTGCCCTGAGCAATTATCAGGGAACCACGCTGACCTATGAGGATGTCAGCAGAAACATTGCGATGCTTCATCTCTGTTACGAGAAGTGCGGGCTGAAGAAGGGGGACAAGATAGCGATTTGCTCCCGCAATCAGGCCAACTGGGGCGTCAGCCTGCTTTCCGCCCTGACCTACGGAGCGGTCCCGGTGCCTCTTCTCCACGAATTCAAGCCTGAGAACATCCACTTCCTCGTCAATCACTCGGAAGCGAAGGTGCTCTTCGTCGACGACACCGTCTGGGAGGGCCTGTCCGAGAACGAGATGCCGGATCTCAAGATAATATTCCAGATAAGCACCTTCAAGTACATCTACGCTGCTGACAAGAAGCTCAAGGCCGTGCTCGACAAGATGGAGGAAAGCTTCGCCGCCAGATATCCGGACGGGTTCAAGCCTTCGGACATCAATTACTATGAAGACAGCGCCGAAGAGCTTGCTCTCATCAACTATACTTCCGGAACGTCCGGCTTCTCCAAGGGCGTGATGCTGCCATACAGGTCGCTTTACACCAATCTCTACCTGTCCGGCCACGTGGCCGAGCCCCAGATGAACTCCAGTTCGGAGCAGGTTGCGATGCTTCCTTCGGCACATATGTGCGGGCTCCAGTT
>JAKSKA010000108.1 GCA_024401915.1 Bacteroidales bacterium | reverse complement strand
TCTCCGCGGAGGATATGAAGGCCACCATAGGCAAGCTGCCGGTGATCAAGCCCACCCTCCTCGTGCTCGTTCCCGGCCTCTGCGAGATTCTCAGCGGCCTGACGAAGATGTACGGTCCACAGTTCCTCGGCGGCCAGCTGAAGACCATCATCGCCGGCGCCGCCAACGTCCCGCCCAGGCTCATCGAGGAGTTCGACAAGATGGGCATCAGCCTGCTTGCGGGCTACGGTATGACCGAGGGCGCGAACCTCTCCACGGGCAACGCCGACGTGCTCACGCATCCCACATCGGTCGGCAAGGCATATCCCGAGCAGGAGCTGAAGATTGTGGACGGAGAGATCTGGATGAAGGGCGACAATGTCTTCCTCGGTTACTATGGGAATCCCGAAGAGACGGCGAAATGCCTGACGGCGGACGGGTGGCTGAAGACGGGCGACCTCGGCCGCATCGACGAGGACGGATTCGTCTACATCACCGGACGCATCAAGAACCTCATCATACTATCCAACGGCGAGAACGTGTCCCCCGAGAGCATCGAGGAGCCGTTCTACAAGTGCCCCGCGCTCAGGGACTGCCTCGTAAGGGAGGAGATCGTAGACGGGAACCCGGTCATCGCCATAGAGATACTGCCCCAGATGCCGGCCTTCGAAGGCAAGGACTGGAGCGAGGTAGAAGCCTTCTTCAAGGACCTCGTCGAGAAGGTCAACGCAACCCTTCCAACCACCCATCGCGTAACGAAGATGACCGTCCGCAAGGAGGATTTCAAGAGGACGGGGTCACTTAAAGTCTCAAGGAACCAGCAATGACAAAGGAAGAGATATTCGATGGTCTCAAGGAGCTGCTCCACACCATCAAACCCGGCGTAGACCAGAGCGCCATCACAATGGACTCCACGCTCGTATTCGATCTCGGCATCGATTCACTGTCGATACTGCTTCTCAGCATCGCCATCGAGACGAAGTACGGATTCACGTTCGACCAGGTCCCTCCATTCAACACCGTCGGGGACGTGGTCGAGTACATAGCCGGGAAAACGGAATGAACGGAGACAGGATACTTGGCGGGGTGATAAGAGTCCTCGCCAAGGTGTTGTACAATCCAAAGGTATATTTCGAGAACGGGGCCCGGAAAGAGCCCCGCATCGAAGGGCCCGCGATACTCGTGTGCAACCATACCAGCCATCTTGACGGCCCCATCGTGAACACCACGCTGAAGGGGCCGCAGATACATTCGCTCGCCGCGAAGGACCGTTTCGAGCAGAAGGGTTTCGGCTTCTTCCTCCGCCACACTGGCTGCATCCCGATCGACCGCCAGCACGCCGACACCTCGTGGATACACGAGTCACTGAAGATACTTGCCGGGGGCGGATGCATAGCGATCTATCCCGAAGGGAAGCACGGCACGCACCGGCACCAGCTCCCCTTCCACTCGGGGGTGTCGATGCTCGCCGTGATGGCCAGGGTGCCCGTCGTGATGGTTTACATCGACGGTCCGCACAGGGTCTTCCACAGAACGGTGATGATGGTCAGTGAACCGTTCACCATCGAGGTCCCCGCAAGCGGCCTGTCGGCCGACTATGTCGATGCCCAGACCCGCCTCCTCGAAGAGAAGATGCGCGGCCTGATGGAAAAATACATAGGGTTGTGATATTCCAGAGATGTTGTAACTTTGCACGGTAGAGGAATCCCACCCGGATTCTTGATAACGATTCAAGGTTAAAACAGATGGAATTCAAGAAAATACTGGGGTTCAAGTTTGTCGCGAACCTCACCCTCGGCATCATTCTCTTCGGAGGCATCATATTCACACTGGGATTCGGCGTCTGCCTGCTGATCGCCCGTCAGGAGGTCTCCAAGGAGGTCGACGGCAAGGTGGAGAGCCAGATCAACTATCTGGAATCCTTCGTCGAAGGACAACTGATGCGTATAGAAGACGCGGGTTATTCCCTCGGCGGCAGCCTGTTCGGCAAGACTGTACGCGGAGAGGGAACGGATGGCTTCATCGAGCTTGACGAACTCCTCTTCGTCCGTCCCACTCCCGAAGAGTGCTATCTTTACCTTGAACAGTTTATGGAAGCCAATCCGCTTGTCTGCGGCATAGCTATGGAGTTCGCTCCCAATGTCTATTCCGATGTCGAGAGCACATACGGCTTCACTCCATACGTCACTCAGCTCACAGGAGAGTTCGAAAGGCTTGATCTCGGAATGCACACCAACAGCTACGAGTGGGACTGGTGGACCATTCCCAACGAGACCGGCAAGGCAAGCTGGGTAAGCCCGTTCCGCGACACGAGCCTGGGGCACGTGATCGCGTGCTACGCCATTCCGGTAATGCACGAAGGCCGCGTGTTCGCCGTCATCGCAGTGGATATAGACACCGAGGCATTCAGCAAGAAGTGCGATGAGATATCGCCTTATCCCGGTGCGCGCACTATGATACTCGACCGCTCGTTCCGATTCATCTCCCACGAGGACAAGGACTACCTGCTCAAGAGTCCATTCGAGCTCGACGGATTCGAGATGCCCGACGACGACAGCCTCAAGACAACCATAGAGTCCGGTGGGTCCGGCCATTTCAAAGGTGTTTTCGACGGGCAGAAGGCCCTGTACTATTTCGCGCCCGTTGACCGCACAGGGTGGATGATAAGCATCTACTGTCCTGAAAAAGAGATATATGACGGCGTGAACAGGATGAAGCGAAGCACTACGATAATCGCACTGTTCAGCATCCTCGTAATGATCCTGAGCCTTATCTACCTGTTCCGCAGAATGCAGGTCATCACTGCTTCCAAGGCCGGAATCGAGAGCGAGCTCAACATCGCATCGTCAATCCAGAGCGGGATGCTGCCCAAACTCTATCCTGCGTTCCCCGAGCGCGAGGACATCGACATATATGGCTTCCAGAAGCCGGCGAAGAGCGTGGGCGGCGACCTGTATGACTATTTCATCAGGGACGGGAAGCTGTTCTTCTGCATTGGCGACGTGTCCGGGAAAGGTGTGCCCGCATCGCTCTATATGGCGGTCACCCGCGCACTGTTCCGCAACGTGTCCCTCCACCAGGACGATCCCTCCGAGATCGTAAAGGCCCTGAACATCGCCTTGTCCGAAGGCAACACATACAATATGTTCTGCACTATGTTCGTGGGCGTACTCGACATCGCGACCGGTCATCTCGACTTCTGCAACGGCGGACACAATGCGCCAATGATATGCAGGGTGAATGCCGACGGCAGCACTGACGTCACGTTCGCAAAGATGATAACCAACCTGGCCATAGGCATAATCCCGGAGTTCGTTTACCGCGGAGAGGAGGCCAAGCTCAACCCGGGAGACCTTGTCTTCCTGTACACTGACGGCCTTACGGAAGCGGAGAACACGGACAAGGAACTGTTCGGCGACAATGCGGCGCTCTCCGAGCTGAAGCGTTCCATCGGAGACGTCACCGAAAGTGTAAAGTCCTATGTGGACAGGATGTATGAAGCCGTCCTCACCCACACCGCCGGAGCGGAACAGAGCGACGACCTCTCGATGCTCGTACTCAGGTACAAGGGCCCGGCAGATTGACTCGTACAAACGCGAGTGACTCGCGTCTGTACGAACATTTAGTCGTCATTCAAGCCGAAAATCACAGGAAATGTAAATGTGACTTCTACAGGTGTACCATTCTTCTTCCCCGGTTTCCATTTTGGAGAGCTGTTGACAACCCTTAGCGCTTCCGCATCAAGGTCCGGATGCGCCCCACGGAGTATTTTAGCATCTATAACCCGGCCATTGGTATCCACGGTGAAACCAACCATAACTCTGCCTTGAATGCCATTTTTCTTAGCTGATTTCGGGTATTCCAACTGTTCGTTTACCCATCTTGCAAAGTCATTGGCGTTACCGCCCCGGAATGAAGGCTTTTCATCAACGTCCTTATATGATACCCTGTTTTCGGAATATGATACCCGTTTTTCGGACTTACGCTCCGGTTTGCAGCACCCAAGAACATATCCATCAAACATCACGCTGATGGAATTCCCGTTGTCAGCCATCGTGAGAGTCTCACTCTTTTTTCCATATTTCAACAAAATATCCTTTTGGGCTCCGTGGTCCCGGATTTTTTTGATTTTGAATTCCTGATCTCCGAATATGACCGAAGTCGAAGTTCGGATCACATATTTGAAGGGAAAGTTTCCCGGTCTGATCTTTTCAGAATGGTACTGCATTGATTTTATGACTAGAGTATCGGCCTGCACCGGAGTTTTGATTTGTGAAAAACAGTTCGCGAATGACAACGTCGCGAGAATTACAAGTGATAGTATTTTCTTCATATTAACAATATTATTCATTTTACAAGATAGAACGGACAGCACCCTTTCGCACAAACGCGAGGGATTGTCACGACACGACCTGCAATCCGGATTACCAGAGCATATCAGGCCGAATTCCAGTTCATACCCGCAGGCAAATGATTCTAAGAATCAACACAAATTTAACAATTCTATTAAAAGTTTCAAATAATTAAGACGTGCTCTGTAGAATAATCACATTTTGAGCAAGTCAGCGCCTGATACATCTTGAAGAGTTCGGCGACGCACTCCGATTCGGACATCGTGCGCCTGTCGAATCCGTAGGCTTCCATCACGGCCTTGTCGTTTTCCTGATGGGCCTTGCGGAGTTCCGGCGGCATCGTCACATCGTCGTAGAGGTCAGCCAACGAGCAGTCTGGATACAGGGCGCGGGCATCGAGGATGGCCCGGGCGGTCTGTTCGATCCTGGCTTTCTGCGCATCGGTAGGTGCAGGCCAGGGGAAGTTGTTGTAGACGATATCCTTTGAGTAGCGGGAATCACTCTTCAGCCTTCCACAAACTACGCGCGTCCAGGCATTGTGAACGTTGGATGTCAGGATGCCGAAATGATATATCGTGACTCGCGTCTGTACGAATTCATCCGCCTGCGCGGACGGATAATAGTCAAGGACAAACCGCGACGGCAATGGCTTATCAGAGCGTATTTGGCAGATTTACTCTGATCTCGGCAAAAATTGAATAAAATCAGAGAAAAAAGGCCGTATTTACTCTGAAAAAGGATTTGCGTAGCGATTCATCGTACAGACGGATGAATCGCTGCGCGATTCTCTTGCTTTTCATCTGGGGTTTCAGAGCCGTATTTATCTAAAGAATCCTATAAATCTCATTTACGATTTTTTATATCCCTTTGAAATATCAAAATAAATCCGAATATTTGTAGCGCTCTGTCGCGCGAA
>JAKSKA010000107.1 GCA_024401915.1 Bacteroidales bacterium | reverse complement strand
CATATCGGCCAATTTTTTCTTGCTTGCGGCTGTATAGTCTTCAGCTGCAACATTCACTGTAAGGACCTGATTCAGGTCGTCTGTCTTCTTGCTTGTAATCTTCATAATTCTATTTTTATTTTTCTTTATTGTTCTGTATTATTCTTTTGGGATATTTCACACGGGAATGGTGCATGTTCACGATATAACTGTTCAGGCTGTCGCGGAGCACCTGCAGTTCGTGCAGAGTGATGTCGGCCTCGTCATACTGGCCGTCACGGTATTTGCTGTAGTGGATACTGTGTATGAATGCGGATACAGCTTCGGGCGAAAAGTCCTTGAGAGTACGGGATGCAGCCTCCAGGGCATCGCACAGCATCAATATCACCTGCTCTTTTGTATGGGGCAGAGGACCGGGATAGCTGAAGTCGGCCGTATCGGCGGGGTCGCCGCCGGCCTTGATATGCTTGTCATAGAAGAAGGCCGTGACGGAGTTGCCGTGATGGCAGGCTATAAAATCCCTTATCACTCCCGGGATCTTGTACTTTTCCGCGAGTTCCACACCGGCTGCGACGTGGTTGATTATCTCACGGGCACTTTCCTTCGGGGAGAGTCCGTCGTGATAGCTTGTATCCCCTGCTGTCTGGTTCTCCACGAAGCACAGTGGGTTGAGCGTCTTGCCCACGTCGTGATACAGGGCTGCCGCCCTGAGCCGGGGCACGTTAGCATCTATGCTTGCACCCACGGTCTCGGCCATGTTCATCACAGCGATGGAGTGCTGGAAGGTGCCGGGAGCCTTGTCGGAAAGCAGGCGCAGGAGCGGGTTGTTGGTGTCGGTGAGTTCAACCAGCCTGCTTACGCTTATCAGGTTGAAGATGATCTCGAACAGATAGACAAGCTGATAGACGAGTATGCTTATCAGCGAGCTGAGCGCCAGGAAGAGCATATCCGACGGTTCGGTGGCGGAAAGTGTGCCGTTGAACAGCCTCAGGGTGAAGTACACCAGGATCATTGAGGCGAATATCAGAAGCGAGGTGATGAACTGTTTCCAGCCCTTGTTGAAGAGTCTGAAGGAATATATGGCCACTATGCCCGCTGTCAGATACATAAGATAGAGAGGCGCTCCGGGATTGCAGAAGACCAGCACTGGCAGCAGGCACACCCCGTACAGCGGGAGGGCAAGCTTGTTGCGGAAGAAGGCCGTGAAGTAGAGCGCAATCACAGGATAAGGCATTATCAGTGAAAGCGATGCCGGCAGTTTTGTGGACACGAACGACATTGCCGCCAGAAGGAAGAACATCGAGATGATGAAGATGAATTCGTTGGGGCTTCTGAAAACCGTCGGCTTGACTATCCCGACCAGGGTCACGACGAGGAAGGTGAGAAGGAAGGAGATCAGCAGCCTTCCGGCCCAGTGCAGGTAGTGCGGGCCGTTGTATCCTATGGTATTCTCGAACTCGGCCTTGTAGGAGTCTAGTATCCTCTCTATGTCCGAGGTGATTATCTCACCGGATGACACTATCACGTTGCCGGACTTGAAAGTTCCCGAGGTGGGAGATATATAATCGGCCGATTCCTTGTGGATGAGCTCTGTGGTCTGCCTGTCGAAGGTGAGGTTCGGGACTATGAGGGAACTGAGGTCGGGCCTGCCAGGCAACTGGTCGATGTCGGTGTCGGGGAATTCCGTCTGGAGCATATGGAGAGCTCCTGAACGCACTTGCTTGAGGGTATATAGTTCGGAACGGGGCACCTTGACGGCCCTCTTGTCCCTCTGGACGAAGACCACCGCCTGCGACTCGTCGGCCGACTCGCCGAGATTCGCAGTGCTCTCGGGGAGTATACCCCTCTGGTAATATGGTCTGAGGCAGGACACGAAGGCCTTGGCGATATCCGCGTTTTCGGGAAGGAGCCCCTCCGCATCAGCCTCTATCGTCTGGATGACATCATCGTCGTATCGGAAATACGGCACATAGGTGCTCCCCAGCTTCTCCTTTTCCTGGAGTATCTGCTCGTTTGTCTTGAGTATGGGGAAGTCGAACGGGGCGATGAGGGTCTCGTAATCCCAGGTCCCTCCCTTGAAGTACCTGTAATCGAACTTTCCGCCGAGCGGCATGAGCACGGTCAGCAGAAGTGCTATGACAAGGCTTGATATGAGGACCTCCTTGGACTTGAAGAAAACGGGCTGTTCCATAGCTTACTTTTTCTTGAACGGGCTGTTGGGCTCCTTGGACATATAACTGAATTCCATACGGTCGGTCCAGCGCGGGAAGAGGTTGTGCATGAGCACGGTCATCTTGCCTACAGGAGTGAGTATCACCTCGCTGCGCCTGCGCGCAAGACCCTTGGCCAGGTGTTCCGCGCATTTTTCGGCGGTCATCATCTTGCCTTCGTCCCTGGGAGTGGACCCCTGGGCGCTGCCGTCGGCGGTGAGCGCCGCGTTGCGCACATTGGAGGCCGTGAAGCCGGGGGCGAACACCATAACGTGAAGTCCGTCATACAGATGCTCTATCCTGAGTGTGTCCAGGAAGCCGCGTATGGCGTATTTGCTGCTGCTGTATCCCGTGCGTCCGGGCAGACCCGCGAAACCGGCTATCGATATGACGCCGACAACGGAGCCCTTGCTCTCGAGCAGATATGGCAGGGCGTATTTGGTGCAGAACACCGTACCCCAGAAATTGACGTCCATGAGGGATTTTATCACCTTGAGGTCAAGGTCGCGGAAAAGCGCCCTCATCGAGAGGCCGGCGTTGTTGACCAGGACATCTATCCTGCCGAATTTCTCCACAGCCTTATCTATCAATGCCTTGCAGTCATCCTCACAGGAAACGTCAGCCTTCACGCACAAAACCTCGCCGGGCATTTCAGCCGCCTCTTTCTCAAGAACGTCGAGACGTCTGGCGGCAAGAACGAGCTTCGCACCTAGGCTTGAGAATAAACGAGCGGAAGCAAGTCCGATGCCGGAACTTGCTCCTGTCACAATGATAACCTTGTCTTTGAAGAAGTCTTTTTTCATTGTCAGTCTATCTTCATTTCCGCGATGTCATCGCCATCATAATAGCCATCGTCAAGCTTCTTCTTTATGGACTTGAAGGCTTCGAGCGTCTCCTTCACGTCATCCATAGTATGAGCGGCGGTCGAGACGATACGGAATATCACCATACCCTTCGGTATCACGGGATAAATCACTATCGAGCAGAAGATATGGTAGTTCTCACGCAGGTCCTTGGCCATCTTGGTGGCCTGTGCAGGACCTCCCTTGATGTGAACGGGTGTGACGCAGGCTTCGGCCTCACCTATGTCGAAGCCTTCCTTGCGGAAGCCGTCCTGAATGGCATGGGTGATGGCCCAGCATTTCCTGCGGAGTTCGTCACCTTCTGGCGAGTCTATGATTTCCATCCTCTTGATGTTTCCGAGCACCAGAGGCATAGGGAGCGACTTGGCGTACATCTGGCTGCGCATATTGTAGCGCAGGTAGTTGATGACGGAACGGGGGCCGGCGATGAAACCGCCTATGGATGCCATCGACTTGGCGAAGGCGCCGATGTAGAGGTCGACACCGTCCATCACGCCGAAATGCTCGGACGTTCCGCGGCCGTGGGGGCCGAGAAGGCCGAAACCGTGGGCGTCGTCGATGAATATGCGGAAATTGTGTTTCTGCTTGAGGGCGACGATCTTGTCGAGCTTTCCGAGGGCTCCGGTCATTCCGAAGACGCCTTCTGTGATGAGGAGGACTCCGCCTCCGTTGGCCTCGGCCTCGGCGCAGGCGCGGGTGAGCACCTTGTCGCAGTCCTCGATGTTGTTGTGGCGGTATTTGTATTTGCTGCCTATGTGGAGACGTATGCCGTCCAGCAGGCAGGCGTGGCACTCGGCGTCATAGACGATCACGTCGTGACGTGTCACGAGGGCGTCGATGGCGCTGAATATGCCCTGGTAACCGAAATTGAAGAGGAAGGCGTCCTCCTTCCCTTCGAAGTCGGCGAATATCTTCTCGAGCTTTTCGTGATACCTGGTATGGCCGCTCATCATACGGGCGCCCATAGGATAGGCCAGACCCCATTCGGCGGCGGCGCGGGCATCCTCCTTGCGCACCTCGGGATGGTTCGCGAGGCCGAGATAGTTGTTAAGGCTCCAGTTCAGGACGGGTTTGCCGTTGAAGACCATATGGGGCCCGAGTTCGCCCTCCAGACGGGGGTACATATAATATCCGGCGGCCTGCTCGTAATACTGGCCGATCGGACCGCCCGCATCGTGGGCTATTCTTTCAAAAATCTCCATAAGCTTTATGCATCAATGTTCGCGTAATGCGCATTCTGTTCTATGAATTCCCTGCGGGGCGGAACGTCGTCGCCCATCAGCATGCTGAAGGTGCGCTCGGCCTCTGCGGCGTTGTCGATGGTCACCTGGCGCAGAAGGCGGGTCTCGGGGTTCATTGTGGTCTCCCACAGCTGCTCCTCGCTCATCTCGCCCAGACCTTTGTAGCGCTGAACGGTAACGTTGTTCGTGCCTCCGAACTCCTCTATGAGGGCCATGCGCTCCTCCTCGGTCCAGCAGTATTTCTCGAACTCCTTGGTCTTGGTGCCTTTCTTCTTGACACGGTAGAGGGGAGGAGTGGCGAGATATACATGGCCGTTGCGGATGAGGTCCACCATATAGCGGAAGAAGAAGGTCAGGAAGAGGGTGTCGATGTGCGAGCCGTCGACATCGGCATCGGTCATAATGATGACCTTGTTGTAGCGCAGCTTGCTGAGGTTGAGCTCGTTGGGGTCATTCTCCGTACCTATCGTGACGCCGAGGGCGGTGTAGATGTTCTTGATCTCCTCGTTCTCGAACACGCGGTGCATGGGAGCCTTCTCCACGTTGAGTATCTTACCTCGCATGGGGAGTATGGCCTGGATGGACGAATCGCGTCCGGAAACGGCCGTTCCGCCTGCGGAGTCTCCCTCGACGAAGAAGATCTCGCATTTCTCGGGGTCGCGCGACGAGCAGTCGGACAGTTTGCCTGGCATTCCGGCTCCCGTCATGACGGTCTTGCGCTGTACCATCTCACGGGCCTGGCGGGCAGGGTGGCGGGCGGTGGCGGCAAGGATGACCTTGTCGACTATGATCTTGGCCTCCTTGGGGTTCTCCTCGAGGAACTGTTCCATTGCGGCGGCTGTGGCCTGGGATACGGCGGACACAACCTCGGGGTTGCCGAGCTTGGTCTTGGTCTGGCCTTCGAACTGGGGTTCGGCCACCTTCACTGAAACGACGGCGGTGAGGCCTTCGCGGAAGTCTTCGGCGCTGAGGTCGA
>JAKSKA010000106.1 GCA_024401915.1 Bacteroidales bacterium | reverse complement strand
TGCTCTCGGCCAGGAGGGCGCAGACGTCTGTGCCCGTGAGGGTAACCGTGACGAGGGCGAACACGTTCTTGAAGCCGAGGCTGGTGGTGCTTGACTGTGCAACGCTCAGCAGTGCGTCAGGATCGACATCGGAGCCATCGACTATGGTCTGCACGCGTGGCATCGTGATTTCCACGGAACTGCCCGTGAGCGTGCCTGCCGCAGAGGCGGGATAGACGGCCGCGTACTGGGACGCTTCGCCTATCATACCTTCGAAATTGGCCTTGTTGCCCTTTATGGAACCTTCTTCCACACTGAATATGGAAGAACTCTCCCCGGCATAAACCATTATCTGGTCGCTCTCCTCCCAGTTGATGGTGGGGAGGGCCGAGAGATTGGTCTTGATGTCCTCTTCGTTGGACGCGGTGAAACGGATGTTTTTCACTTCGCCGTAGTGGCTCTCGACCGGAGCGCTTTCCTTGGCGCAGCCTGCGAGGGCCGCGAGGATGAATATAGGTAATATCCTGTTTCTCATTGTTCTCATTATTCAAGTGTTATGTCAGAAAAACCGCCGAAGTTCTCGTTGGTGCCGCTGTTGCTCGCCTCTTCTCCGATGAAGCTGACGTTTGTCGTGGTCAGGTTCGTGTCGGCCGTCGAGCCGGTACCCTTGAGGTAGGAACCATAGTTCGCTGCGGTTAGGGTGGTGCCGCACACGTCGATGGCGCTTACGGAGCAGGTGGTGACGGTGGAGGCTGAAGTCGAGTAACCGGTGATGGCGCCGCAATAGGTCCGGTTGTTTTCGTAAGTTGCTAAATTGCCGGTGCTGGAACAGGAAGTGAGCTTGGCTTTATTTGCGCTGTTTCCGATTATGCCTCCGACTCTTTGCTTGCCGACGTTGGCGCTGCTGGTGACCTCTGCGCTATTGGTGCAGTTCTTGAATGTGCAGGTCTGGCCGTTATAACCGCATATTCCGCCGAGGTCGGCGCTGGTCGTGGCCTTCGTGCAACTGACTGCTCCGGTGTTGTCGCAATCGGTGAAGGTGGATGCCTTCGAAGATGTCGATCCGACGATTCCGCCGAGCCTCAGGTCCGTGGAACCCGTGCTGTTCGTCAGGGCCCCGCTGTTGTCGCAGTTCGTGAACGTGGCTGCGGAAGCCACCGAACCCACTATCCCTCCACAGCGGTCGCTGTTTGCAGACTTGTTCTTGCCTATTATTGTAAAGCTACCGCTATTGGTGCAGTCGCTTACTTTGATTGCTGCCGTTATGCTCTGCGGGATGCTGGCAATGATGCCTCCTATATATTCGTAGTTGCCGGTGCAACCGCTGTTCCTGGTGATTGCTCCGGTGTTGTGGCAGTCAGTGATCGTGGCGCCTGAGCTGAGGAATCCGACTATGCCGCTCTCTCCGAGGTAGCTGTTCGTCGAATTGTTCGCCGAAATCGCTGCATTGTTGGTGCAGGACGTTATCGTGACAACCTTGTCGAGCCCTTTGGTGTAACCGACTATGCCTCCGAGGTTGTTGTAGCTGTAGGACTTCTTGTCCGAGGTGATGGTCGCGGTGGACGCATTGGTGCAGCCGCTGATTGTGAAATCGCAGCTGTTGATATAGCCCATTATTCCTCCGAGGTAGTAGTTGCGCTTCGCATCCTCGGCCAGCTTCGAGATGGTGCCGGTGTTGGTGCAATCGATGATGGAACCGCCGCCGGCGTTCGTGTAGCCGAATATACCTCCCAGCGAGTTCTGCCCGCTGCTGGTCTCGGAACTGTTGCTGTGGCTGGCGTTGTCTATGCAGAGGTTGCCGTTGTTGGTGCAGTTCTTGAGTGTGGTGTTGACGTTGTTGTAGCCGACTATGCCGCCGAAGTTGACCGACGCATCCCACCTGGTCGCCGCGTAGTCCACGTCGCCGTTGTTGGTGCAGCCTTCGACCGTGATGGCTTTGTTGAACTGTCCGAACAGGCCACCCACGTTGGAAGCGGCGGTCACGGTCCCGGTCACGGAGACCTTCCCGTTGTTGGTGCAGGCGACGGGGGCGATGGCCGTAGCCACGCTGCCGCATATTCCGCCAATGAAAAGTGTAGCCGCACAGTCGCCGCTGTAGGTCACTGCAGCCCAGTTCGTCACGTTGGAGGCGGAAGAGCCCTCCACAAGGTTCGCTATGGCTCCGCAGTATGCGTTTCCGCTATCCGTCCAGCTTGACGTTATCGTGCTGCTGTCGCTGTCGGAACCGAAGGTGACATTGGAGATGCTGCCATAGGTCCTGCCGAAGAAGCCCGTGTACTGGGCGCTCTTGACGCTGAAGTTGGTGATGGAATGGTTCTGTCCGTCGAAGGTTCCGCGGAAATCCGCAATCGGAGTCCACTCGTAGCCGCCGAGGTCTATGTCGGCGCCGAGCTTGACCGTCGAGGCCGCATCCTTGAAGGTGCTGCCTTCGCCCCAGGCCTTGAGCTCCCCGGCATTCATAATGACGAGTTCGCATACAGGATCGAAGTCCAGCGCAGTGAACGAGGCGGATTTGGCGCGCTCGAACGTGATTTCGCGGTCGATCACCTTTTCCTGAACGTGTCCGTTCACGTCAATGATGCGCACGGTGATGCCGCTCGCATAGGTGCCGGCGGGAATCGCGAGGATGACCTTGATCCCCTCGGCAGTGGGAGCCTTGCCGCATTCTACCGCGACAACCTTGTCGGCGTCGGCGGTGGAGCCTCCTGAAAGCGTGCCTGTAGCATAGTCGAAGCCGAATTCGCCGCTGACCTGCTCTCCGGCGTTGCCCTGGAACTCTATGCGGTCGATGACATCCGAATCGCCTTCTGCCGCGAGCTTTATGTTGAACTTGACGATGGCGCAGAGCTGGTGCATACCTATGGCGCTGCCGTCCTCCGACAGGGCGTACATAGGCCATGCATCCTGGCCGACGTTGTCATTCTCGCCCGCGGGCTGCAATGCGCTGCGCGTGACGTGGGTCTCGTCAACCCAGGCTGAAGCAGGATAGATGACTTTGTAAGGGGTCTCGAGCAGGCCTTCGAATTCGAAATTGGCCGAAGTCGCATCTTCCCCGAGTCCTTCGAGCGGCGCGGAGCTGATACCGTTGATGCAGATGGAGTCACCGTTCGTCCAATAGACTTTCCTTACCGTCCCTTCGAGCTCTCCGAGAACGGTCTTTTCAGAAAGACTTACGTTGACTGTGGTCCGGACGGTTGGATTACCCCCGTCCGGTGCCTGAACTTCCTTTGCGCAGGAAAAGACGAGGAATGCCGTCGCGAGTCCTGCAAATACAAATAATCTCTTCATATTTTATAAATTCTGATATTCCTGAAGTATGAAACCATAGTAATTGTGCCAGATGTTGTTGAAATTCGTGATGCAGTCACGGAAATCGCACCCGTAGAGGGGTGAACTCGTTTCGTAGGTGAAGGCACCGCGGTATCCGGACTTGATTATGGCGTCATAGACATCCCCCCACTTGATGTTGTCATTCATATTATAAGGAGGGTACTTTGCAAGTCCGTCCTTGTAACCGGGCATCAGATGGATGTCCTTGTCGTTGCCGGAGTTGTTGCCGTGGATATGGTAGTGCTTGATATAAGGTGCAAGCGTGCCGATCATATCCGTCAGATTGTTGATCCCGTTCACGATGGCGTGGCTCGTGTCTATGCAGAGTCCGAGTCCGGGACACTGCTCGCAAAAATACTTGAGGTTGGCAGTGGATGCCCCTATGCTTGACGAACTTGACCCTGTATTGGCGATGTTTTCTATCGTGAACACAGGCTGGGTGCCGTCAGCGTTCGTGCATTCGGATGAGGCTGCATAAGCTACAAGTTCCCTGTAGCTCTTGACAGCGCTATCCTTATAATATACGTAGGAGAGCGTCGACCAGTCTATCTTCCCGCCGTTGAAATTCATGGTAGGCTGCTGGGTGCTGTGGTACATAAGATATTTCGCGCAGAGCGGTGCCATATGCTTCATAATCACCTTCGCCCTGTTGACGGCTGCGGCCCTGACGCTTTCATCCCCGCTGCAGAATTCGAAGGAAGCATCGTCGGCCACATAGCCTTCCTTGTATCCCGTATAGGGGAGATGTATGCTCCAGACCTTGACGCCCATCTTGTCCAAAGCCTGCTTGAATTCAGAGATCTTCTGGTCGGCGTATGCCCACCCGGCGTCGCTCAGGTCGTAGACCTACAGTGTGTTGAACAGCAGGCTTGCGCTTATCGAAAGATCTATGTACTTGATTCCGTAGGGCTTGGCCATATTGGACAGGGCGTCCATAGCCGTACTGGAGTTGGGCGAGATTATAAGCGAGGGCTGAAGGGCGAACGCGCTTTTGTCCCAGCTGTATGTCCCGGTCGTTGGCTCCTTCTGCTCGAAAGCCGACACTCCGTTTTCATAATCGATCCTGCGTGCGCTCACTTCATCGACGAAGAACGGCTGGTCCGTATCCTGGCTGAGGGGAGCGAACTCGAGCACGGTCTCTTTCGTGACCGCTCCGAGCACGAGTTTCACCTCGTGCCACTTGAAGTCGCCGAAGTCCTCCGCCTTGACGAGGATGCGCTCCTGCGTCCAGCTGGCGTCCTTGAGCAAAGGCTGCCCGTCGCTGAGGCCGGACACCCACCTGGGGTCGCTGTAGGCCGGAGTGATGTTCACGCCGTCAACCCGGAGTTCCAGTACCTTTCCGGGAGTGGATGTCGTATGGAGCAGCTGGATGCCGAGAGCGGGCACGTGGCCGTTTTTGAACGCCATTTTCCAGCTGTATTCGGCCTTGCAGATGCCGCTGCCCATATTGCTGAGCGTCGGGAACTTGAAGGATGCCTTCTTGCTTCCGTCGGTGCCGAGGCCGAGATAGCCGTGGAACTCGCGCGCCATATAGACTTTCTTGAAGCTCTGGATGTTGCGCGAATACGCATAGGGCTTGCCGAGCTCGAACACTCCGTTGCTGGTGGAGGTTGAGGTGATGTTGTCGCTTCCGGGCTCGTCGTTGCTGTCCGTAACGACGTTGCAATAGCCGAACCACTCCGTCGTCTTCTCCTCATCGGGGATGAAGCCGTTCTTCCCGCCAACCGGGTCGCCGCCCCACACGAGATTGTCGAAGTGGTACGAATATATCTGCTCCGCGGGATAGCTGAACGCGATCACGGGCGTCGAAAGTATCTCTCCGGCCACGATCGTTCGCGGAGTGGCGGAGTTCAGGACCATCGAATGGCCGTTCACGAGTTCCACCGTGATGGTGAGGCCCTTGGAATAGCTGCGCGCGGGCATTACGATATGGAAGTCTGTGCCTCCTGCGGTGAGCGCGACGCCACCGTTCGACTCCGTCTTGCAGTTCAGGGTCACGAGGTCGTACTGCACGTCGCCGCTGGTTTCCAGG
>JAKSKA010000105.1 GCA_024401915.1 Bacteroidales bacterium | reverse complement strand
CTCGTGTCCTTCCTCAACGTGCTCCAGGCCGCGAAGGACAAGGGAGGCTGCAACGTGCTGTTCTCCTCTTCGGCTACAGTTTACGGCGAGCCGGACGAACTTCCCGTCACCGAGCAGTCGCCCCGCCAGCCGGCGACGTCGCCCTACGGGGACACGAAGCAGATGTGCGAGGATTTCCTCCACGACTGCGTAAAGGCATACAGCGGTGTCAAGGGAATAGCGCTGAGGTATTTCAATCCCATCGGCGCACATCCTTCCGCGCTCATTGGCGAGCTGCCCCGCGGAGTGCCCAACAATCTCGTGCCGTTCATCACCCAGACCGCCATCGGCAAGCGCGAGTGCCTCAGCATCTTCGGCAACGACTACCCCACCCCTGACGGCACCTGCCAGCGCGACTACATCGACATCGTGGACCTCGCAAAAGCTCACGTCTATGCAGTGACGCGTATGATCGACGGAAAGATGAAGGAGCCGTATGAGGTATTCAACGTCGGCACCGGGCGTCCCGTTTCAGTGCTCGAGCTTGTCAATGCGTTCGAGAAGGTCAACAATCTGAAACTCAACTACAAGTTCGCACCCCGCCGCGCCGGCGACGTGACCGCAATATGGGCCGATCCAACGCGCGCGAACAACGAACTGGGCTGGAAGGCCGAGCGCAGCGTCGAGGACACCCTCGCGGCAGCCTGGGCCTGGGAGAAGAGACTCGCAGGAAAACTGGACTAGAAGTTCAGGTTGAACACTTCCATTTCCTTGACCGCCCCGCTTTCGATCTTGAAACGCAGGGCGGTTCTTACTACCTGCCACCCCATAAGACCGGCTGCGCCGGGATTGATGTAAAGCATATTGTAGCGGCTGTCGTTCATAACCTTCAGGATATGGGAATGGCCGCAGATGAAAACGTCGGGGCTGAATTTCTCTATCAGAGCCCGGGCCTGCGGATAATAATGGCCCGGAGAGCCGCCGATATGGGTCATCAGTACCTTCATCCCCTCCGTCTGAAGGAGCTGGTATGAGGGGAATTCCATACGGAAGTCCTGGCCATCACAATTGCCGTACACCCCGACGAGGGGCTTGAACGAGCGTATCGACTCGGCAAAGGACAGGTCCCCGCCGAAGTCACCTGCGTGCCAGATGACATCGACGGGAGCCAGGAATTCCTTGAAAGGGTCGCTGAAGACGCCGTGCGTATCGGAAATCAGGCCGACGTACATCGATTACCAGATTATCACCCTTTCGCTTTCCGGTCGCCACATAGGGTCGGACTCGTTGATGCCGAATGCCTTGAAGAAATCGTCTATGTTGCGGAGGGAGACGTTCACACGGTTCTTTCCGAGAGAGTGGACATCGATCAGGGTAAGCCTCGTCATCTCCTCTTCGGTGATGTTCTGTGCCCAGACGGCGGCGTATGAAAGATAGAAGCGCTGTTCTGCCGTGAAGCCGTCGACAGGCTCCGGGTGATTGCCAGCGAAAGAGTTCTGCATTGCGGTGAAAGCTATGCGCAGGCCGCCCTGGTCGGCGATGTTCTCGCCCAGCGAGGCCGCTCCGTTGGCATTGAGGCCGGGAAGTATCTCCACGGCGTTGAACTGGTTCACGAGTATGTCCGTCTTGGCCTTGAAAGCTGCGGCATCCTCCGCAGTCCACCACTCGGCCATATTGCCGTCCTTGTCGAACAGACGTCCGCCGTCGTCGAAACCGTGGGTCATTTCGTGGCTGATGACCACTCCGATGGCGCCGTAGTTGACAGCATCGTCAGCATCCGTATTGTAGAAGGGAGGCTGGAGTATGCCGGCGGGGAAGCAGATTTCATTGGTGGTGGGATTGTAGTATGCATTGACCGTCTGGGGGCTCATAAGCCACTCGGTCTTGTCGACAGGCTGGCCGAGCTTGGACATATTGTCCTCGAAATACCACCTTGAAGCGTTCAGGATATTCTCGTAGTAGGAGAGCTCCTTGCTGACGTTGAGAGTCGAGTAGTCCTTCCACTTGTCAGGATAACCGATCTTCACGGTGAATGCCGAGAGCTTTTCCTGGGCCTTGACCTTGGTCTCCGGGCTCATCCACTCCACGCTGTCGATATGCTCCGAAAGCGATGCCTGGATATTCCTCACGATGCCCAGCATCCTTTCCTTGTCCTTGGACGGGAAGTACTTTTCGACATAGAGCTTTCCGACGGCCTCGCCGAGAAGATTGTCGGGAACGCTCATAGCCCTCTTCCAACGGGGCTTATGCTCCTTGATGCCGGCCATCTGGCGGGAGAAGAACTCGAAGGATGCCTCATAGAAGTCATCGGACAGTTCGCCGCAGGCATCGCTCAGGAGAGCGGCCTGGAGATAGTGGCGGAACTTGACGGGATCGGTAGATGCGACATAGTCGTTTATCGCCTGCATATAGTCGGGCTGCATAAGGACGAGCTTGTCCTGTGCGGGCACGCCCAGTTCCTCGAGGTATTTGTCCAGATGGAGCGCGGGATAGGCCGCGATGAGTTCGGCGCTGCTCATCGGATTGTTCATCGCCTGATAATTGCGGCGCTGCTCGAGGGACCAGTAGGGCTTTGCAATCGCCATCTCGACCTCGAAGGCATCGGAAGCCCTCTGCTCCGCATCGGCGCAGGAAGCGAGGGTGAACACCTTGACCAGGAAGGCCTTGTAGCCTTCGCGCAGGGCCTCGTGCTCAGGGAGCAGGTAATAGTCCCTGTTGCCCATATGGAGTCCGTTTTCGCCGACGAAGAGTATCTGGCTGTTGCTGTCGTCGAAATCGGTTTCGACTCCGGCTCCGTAGATGCCGCCGACGCCCATTTTCTCCATCCTGGCCGTCCAGACCGCGAAGCTTTCCGCGCTGGTGACGGCTTCGAGCTGCTCGAGATAAGGGAGGACGGGAGCGGCTCCCTCCGCATTGAGACGAGTGGAATCGAGGCCCATAGTGTAGAGGTCGGCTATTTTCTTTTCAACGCTGCCTTCCTTCGCCTTGCTGTCCGCAAGGGACTTGAACAGGTCGTTGAGCCTTCTCTGGTTGTTCTCCCTGAGCCCGTCGTACGGGCCGTAACGGGAAAACTCCGGTTTGAGCGGATTGGCGGCCATCCAGCCGCCGTTGGCATACTGGTAGAAGTCAGTGCCGGGCGCGACTGAGGTGTCAAGGTTGGCAAGGTCGAGAGCCGGAACGGCGGCTTTCTTCCCGCAAGATGCGAGAGACATAAGTGCCATAGTGCAGATTGCAATTTTCAGAAACTGGTTTTTCATATCTTGTTGAATAAATAATACTCTTTTGTTGAATAAATATTTCAATGTCCATTCCATCGTTCCGCCGGGCTTCACACGCACGTCGATATACGGTTCCACACAGGCCACCCTATGGTTCGACCAGAACACGCCCTGGGTTACGGGACGGTCGCAGAATGCGCTGACGCTGAGGCTGTTGCCACTGAGCGTGAAGATTTTTCCGGAAACGGAGCCGCCTGAAGGGAAGAAGTTGATCCAGGCTTTCTCGCCAGGCATTATCCTGCGGCTGAAGCGTATCCCGTTCCCCTCGAACGAAGCGCTGACAGTATCGCTGCGCCACTGTCCCATAGGAGCGAAAGGGAAATCTATCTTACGGTCAGAATCTATCTCCTGACGTCCCAGAGTAAAGAAATTGTGGTCATAACAGTCCGTTACAAGTTCGGACTCCGAAAGGTTCTTCAGGGAGTGGACGATCTCGAAGGACGAGTCTCCGACCATCGAGATGCGCTTGGTATAGGAATAGAATCCGTCCAGCACGTGGGTGAAGATGACGGAACCGCGTCCCTCTGTCCTCACCGTCCACTTCCCCGGGTCGAGGAGACGGAGGAAACCGAAACGTTCATATCCGGTCCCTGCGGGTTTGTCAATAAGACCTACCCCTATCTTCAGCAGCCCGTCCGACTCATCGAAATTGTCCTTCAGGCTGTTGTAATCCTGTTTTGCAAGCGGTTTCCCGCATTTGAGCGCTATGGGGCCGAATTCCTCCGGACATCCGCAGATATGGTCGTGGCGCGTCCGCGTATGGTCGTCGAACCACTCCTCCGCCCAGCCCTTTATCGATGCGAACGCCCCGCTGCGGTCGAAACGCGTACCCTGATAGTACGCATCCTCCCCGGTCGGGTCGCTCAAGGACAACGACAGCCCTTTACTTTCCAATTCTATCATACGGACACAAAGATACATAAAATATTCGTGTATAATCAGTCTCGCATATTACTGCAGCCTTATTCAAGACCATCATAGGCAGCTTTGAGAGGCCCGGCAAGAGTTCTGTCAAGTTCTGCCTGACCGGGATATCCCTTCGGATTGAATTCAGTCGCCGTTAATTCCCGTCAGAGAATTGCGGCGATTGTCGTTCTTGTGCCGGTTCTGATTCACGCCAGGGCCTGAGAATGAGTCTTTTTGTTTCCAACACCTGCATAATCATCTGGATTTTATCGCTTTGCGGTTTTCTCCAAGTACAGCCCAGCGCAGCAGAGGGATGCGGCGCAGAATCTCATACAGCAGCGGGGTCAGGGCGAAGACTGCGGCAGCCAATGCAATGTATATGAGCCACGCGGGCATCTGAGTATATGTCTTCAACATATAACCGAAGGATACGAAAATGCTGTAGTGAAGCACATAGAAGCCGTAGCTGCTGCGGTTCATATATGCGCAGAATCGGTCCGCGCCATCGAACCAACGCAGGAAAACGCCCATCACGGCAAGTATCATCAGCCAGGCGTAGAGGCAGTTGAGCCAGCCGGCGAGGTACTGCGGACCGGTATAGTCCCGCCCCCATCCTGTGATGCAGAGTGCAACGCCCGCCGCTGCGGCGCACACCGTCATCGGGATGCACATCGCCTTCACGCGCTCAAGGACGCTGTCGTTGCAGAACACGAAATATCCCATCAGGAACGGGACAAAGTATGCAACGGGTCTGTAAAGATTGTACAGTCCGTCCAGGCTTTCCAGCCTCGGGTCTGTACGAATTCACTTGTCGGGACGAATGAAATTGTGACGCACAGGACAATTTATCTCTTCCATCGCTTCAGCATCGGGAACAGAGTCCGGCAATGTTCTCTCATCTGCTCGTTAGTCACCCCTGCCTGCGCGCCGAATTGCGAGCACATTTCGATGTATTCTTCCATAGATACCTTGTCTATAAATTCTCCGTCCCGATAACAGTATTTGCAGTAATCGAAGTTGGCACTTCCGTCAGCATCGGTGCCGCATACGTCATCGGATGCCATAGGCATACCGCAACTTTGGCAGAACTGCGGGAGCTGTCCTTCCAGGAAATGCTTCTCTTTTGCGGGGAAGGCGGCCTCATAGCGCTCAAAGCCTTCCGGATCATCGTCAGCGGCAAAGTAACCCTTCGGAGGGCAGTATGTCCATTCCCTGCCGCCACGGTAGCCCGGGACCAGTTCCTGTGCAAGGAAATACGGCACCGGCTCATCCTTCGGCTCCGCGTCATACTGTATGACG
>JAKSKA010000104.1 GCA_024401915.1 Bacteroidales bacterium | reverse complement strand
TGCCGGCCTGCAGGGACGCGTGGAATGTTACGCCCTCGACCCGGACGGGAACCGTACCGCCGCCGTGGATGTGGCCGCAAGCCCCGCCGGCGAGGCTGTGGTGAATATCGGACCGCAGTACCGCACCGTATGGTATGAACTTATTGTAAAACCTAAAGATAACTGATAGAATATGTCAAAAAAGCTTTTCGCTTCCATTCTGACAGCAATCCTCAGCCCGATACTCCTCCAGGCAGGTGATCAGGTCAAGGATACTCTGGGATTCGCGAAGTCCGTCTCAAGGACCCCCGCCGCCCTGCTTTCCTCCGAGGTGTCGGGCGTCAGGGTGTCTTCCATCGACGGAAGCCTCGGCGGCGTCAGCAGCGTGACGGTCCGCGGCCTCAACACCCTTCGCGGCGATTCGCAGCCCGTATGGATCGTTGACGGTGCGGTGCTGACGACTTCAGCATTCGACAACAGGGACCTTTTCTTCAAGAGCGACTACACCGGCAGGGCGTACACCGCCCCGAAGAACAACCTTGGCTGGCTGGGCGCCTATGAAATAGAGTCCATCCGTGTGATAAAGGATATGTCGGAGGCTGCAAAGTACGGTGTGCTGGGCGCCAACGGCGTCATCATCATCAACACCCGAAAGGCCACCGAAGGCGACCTCAACGTCCACATCAACTCCAACGCCGGTGTGGAATTCCTCCCGAAAGTGGGGGATGCGTTCAGGAGCGGGTTCTTCCACAACCACGACGTCGGCATCGACGGGAAGATAGGCAGCAACTCCAACTATAAGATTGCCGGCTTCCTCCGCAGCAACGACGGCACCGTGCAAAGGGAGCAGGACCGTTCCCTCGGCCTTGCGGTCGCTTTCGAGACAAGGGCCAACAAGAGGTTCAAGTTCGGCCTCAACTCCATCCTCAACTATGACAAGGCCTCCAGTTCTTATGGAACCAACTACATAGGCGCCACATCCGCGATGATAGTGTCGCGTTATCCCACGTCGTTCATCGTCGATACCGTGAACGGCTGGGTCAAGGACTATGACGACGATTCCGAGGCGATGAGGAGCACCAGCTCCGTGTACCTGCAGATCGATTTCCTGCCCGGCCTGTACTTCAAGGCATCCGGCGGCGTCGATTACCAGAACAGCAACCGCATCATCTGGTTCGGGAACGGTACCGCATTCGGCCACGAGGTCAACGGGGCGGCCGGCGTCCTCAACACCTCCCTCCCCACCTACAACAGCCGTGGAGAGCTTTCGTTCACAAGGAACTTCGCTGTCAACCACCACCTCGAACTCAACGCCGCCGTCGAGTTTATGGGATATTTCAACCGCACCAACGCGATGTGCGCCTCCAGTTTCGACCTCCCTTACCTGCGCGGCAAGGGAATGTCCGCATCTACCGGCGGAAAGCGCATCAGGAAGTTCGCCAGGCCCTACAACGACCTCGGAGGCGTCGTCCTCCTGAACTACGACTACAAGAAGATGTTCGGCCTTCAGGGCACCTTCCGTGCAGACTATGATATGAAGTATCGTACCGAGCCCATCCTGAGCCCTGCAGGAAGCGCCTTCATCGACCTGAAGAAGATATTCTTCCCCAAGGGCAAGGCCGTGTCCGCGCTCAAACTCACCGGAGGCTGGGGAATGGCCGCGAGGGAGACCGACCTGCCCTTCGAATATCTTAATGCCTGGATGCTCAATCTTCCGACTATCGAATCCAAGTCGGAATACTACTACAATGGTCTGAACATCCTCAGGAGCAAGGAATACAACGCAGGTGTCACCCTTGGCTTCCTTTCGGACCGTTTCACGCTCGGAGCCAAGTACTACGGCAAGACCACCGACGACGCCCTCAACGTGATGAGCGACCTCAAGATACTGAACAATCTGTATGAGCAGGCAGCTGACTGGACCCCCGTCCAGGAGCGCCACACCACCATCTCCAACGACGGCTTCGAGTTCGACCTCGAGCTCGGCCTTGTCAGGACAAAGCTCGTGCAGTGGACCGTCAGCGCCAACTTCGCCCGCAACGTCAACCGCATCGTTTCCATCGATGAGAAGGACGTCACCGCTGCGAACATAACCAAGGGCGCGTACCTTGCTGCCCAGCAGGAAGGCGACAGCGTCAGCGGCAACTGCATACCGAAGATGCACGGAGGCCTCGAGACCAGCCTCGGTGTCGGTAAATTCACTTTCGACCTGAAAATGGACGGCGCGGCGGATTTCTACATCCTGAACGCCAACAATATCCTCAAGCGCCAGGAAAACGCTTTCACCGACTCGGACTTCGAGCGCGGCGACTTCCTCAGGCTCGACCATATCGGAGCGGCCTACGACATCCCTCTCAAGAGCAAGCGCATCAAACAGCTCAGGGTGAGCGCTTCCGGTCAAAACCTCTTCACCTTCACGAAATACAGCGGATGGAATCCGGACGTGAACAGTTACGGCATTTCCGTGCGCAGCGCGGGCGTGGACTACGGCAGCTACCCTCTCGCACGCACATTCGTATTTGGAGTCAACCTTAAATTCTAGACAGGATGAAAAAGATCATAGCAATTCTTGCAGCCGTCCTGACGGCGACTGGCCTGTCCGCCCAGAATTCCTACACGGTAAGCGGTACGGTAAAGGACAGCCACGGCGAAGCGCTCGTGGGAGCGACCGTGATGGTTGACGGCACCACCAGCGGCGCAATGGCCGACATCAACGGAAAGTACACTCTAACGTTCACGGCCAAGGATCCCTCGGCGGTGAAAATCGTATTCACCTGCCTTTCCTACCAGAGCAGGACGGAAACCGTCGGCAAACGCAACGTCATAGACGTCGTATTGCAGGACGACCTGGAACAGCTTGAAGACGTCGTGGTCATTGGCTACGGCGCAATGAAGAAAAGCGACCTTACCGGTTCGGTCACCTCGGTGCAGGTGGATGAGATGCAGGCCGCCCAGAGCGGTTCGCTCGACCAGCTGCTCCAGGGCCGTGCAGCCGGCGTGCAGGTGGTGTCCTCCAGCGCTGCGCCTGACGCTTCAAGCAGCATCATCATACGCGGTGCGAGCTCGTTCAACACCACTTCCCAGCCGCTGATCGTTGTGGACGGCGTCATAATGAATACCTCCTCCGACGCCACGGTGGGCTCCCACGGCGGCGAGAACAGCGGCCTGGATCAGGACACCAACGGCCTTATGGGCATCAACCCCCAGGACATCGAGTCGATGGAAGTGCTCAAGGACGCATCCGCAACCGCCATCTTCGGTTCGGAAGGTGCGAACGGTGTGATCCTCATCACCACCAGGAGCGCAGCCCAGGAAAAGCCGTCCATCAACTTCACGGCCGGCCTGAGCGTGAGCAACATCTACAAGAAGTTCGACCTCCTCGACACCGATGAGTTCGCCTACTATCTGCGTGAGAAGGGCGTGAGCGAGACTTCCAGCTATCTGGAGCCCTTCGTCAAGGGTGTGGCCGAAGGTAAATATGTGGCCGAGGACTGGCAGGACTATACCACCCGCGTCGCATACACCCAGCGCTACTACTTCACCATCTCCGGACGTCCCCACAAGACGAACTACCTGTTCTCCCTGGGCTTCCACGGCAACTCCGGCATCGTCAAGGGCACCGGCTACGAGAACCCCACGATGCGTCTCAACCTTGACCGCACGATAAAGAAGTTCAAGATAGGTACGAAGACATCGCTGTCCTTCCTCCATTCCAAGATGACGCAGGGCGTTGGCTCCACGATAGCGCAGAACCCGTCTTCCTCTCTGGTGATGAGTATGTTGCGCTCCCGTCCATTGAGAAAGATCATCGAATACGACGAGGAGGGAGCGGAGATATTGGACGATGACGCTCCGCTGGCCGGACCTGACCGCTGGCTCACCGACTTCGAGAGCTTCAGGAACGAATTCCGTGTAACCCCCAGCTTCTACGCCGAGTACAAGATACTTGAGTGGCTCTCCTTCAAGTCCACGTTCGGAATGGACTTCCGTACCACCGAACAGAGCAAGTTCAAGTCACGCCGCATCAATATGCAGGCGACAGGCTCGAACGGCGCCGTGACCCACATCGACCGTATGAACTGGAACTGGGACAATCTTATAATGTTCAACAAGTGGTTCAAGAAGAACCATTTCACGGCCACTCTCGGTCAGAGCTGTTCGCAGCGCTCCACCATCACCCAGACCGTAGAGGGCATCAACATTGACCAGTGGAAGGCGATGACCAATTCGCTCAATTCGGCATCTTCCAACTTCTTCGTCTATTCCGAGAACTACAACCAGCTCCTCTCCTTCTTCGCGAGGATGATGTTCGCCTACCACGAACGCTATATCCTCACGGCAACGTACCGCGTGGACGGTTCGTCCCGCTTCGCCGGTAACAACAAGTGGGCTACCTTCCCCTCGTTCGCCTTCGCCTGGAGGATGAGCAACGAGCCGTGGTTCAAGGTCGACGCCATATCCTCGGCCAAGCTCAGGCTCGGGTACGGACGCGTGGGCAACCAGGCCATACCGTCCTACCAGACGATGAACAGGTACACCACCTCCACAGCGGCGACCCACGACACCGACTCCCACCAGATCATAACCATCTCGTCCCTCAATCTTCCCAATCCCGACCTGAAATGGGAGACCACGACGCAGTACAATGCCGGTCTGGATATGGGCTTCTTCAAGGGACGCCTGACCTTCGGGCTCGACGCCTACTATAAGGTTACAGAGGACCTTCTCCAGACAAGGATACTGGCAGGCAGCGCAGGTGTCAACAACCCTTACGTGAATATGGGCTCCATCTCGAACAAGGGCCTCGAGCTCACGTTGACGGCCGTTCCCTACACCAGCAAGAAATTCGAATGGAAGATAGGCGGCAACTTCACACTCAACCGCAACAGGATCATCTCGATAGACCCCAACGGCTCCAGCCGCGGCAACATCTGCCTCTACAGGGGCGACCCCAACACTTATGAGGTGGACTATTTCACCGGAGCCAACCTTTCCGGCGACAGTATCTGCAAGGATTATATCAACATCTTCATTGCCGGACAGCCGATGTGTATGTTCTATGGTATGCCCACCGACGGCCTGGTACAGGAGGGACAGACGGGAGTGCCATTCGAGGACGGCAAGGAGCGCGGTCCCGGCTCCATCAACTTCCTCGACACCAATGGAGACGGAAAGATCTCATCCGCAGACCGCGTGATCATAGGCAATCCCAACCCTGTCTTTACCTACGGTTTCAACACTTCCTTCAAGTACAAGAACCTGGGACTCTCCGCAGACTTCGTGGGCAGCTACGGCAACGACGTGTATAACCAGCAGGCTGCAGTTCTCACCGACATCCATTCGAACAACCTGTATAACGTGCTCCGCGATTGCGTGTACGATACCTGGAACCCTTCGAATCCGGATGCGAAGTATCCTGCAATGGACAAGACGACGACCGGTGATGCGAACTGGTGTACCGACCGCTTCATAGAGGATGGCTCGTACCTCAGGCTCGCGAACCTGTCCGTTTCCTACAGTATTCCTTTCA
>JAKSKA010000103.1 GCA_024401915.1 Bacteroidales bacterium | reverse complement strand
GGGGTAGAGGCCTGCGATCCGGGTTTCAAAGGCAGGACGCCCGCGCGGTTCTTGAGCATCACCACCGATTTCAGCTGTGCCAGGTGGCCCTCACGGCAGAATTCCGGGCAGCCGACAATCCTGTCCGCCTCCTGCTCGTCAACATAGGGGCATTCGAAGAGCCCGAGCCGGAACGTGACCTCCAGGACCTTCCTGGCCGAGTGCTCGAAACGCTCCCTGGCCGCCTTCTCGCCGTACTTCTCCGCATATTGCCTGTACGCCCCTCTGACGTATTCCGCGCTGAGGTTGCCTATTGCCATCTGGTCAGTGCCCGCTTCTATCATCTTGAGGAAGCGCTCCTCCTGCGTCGCGTCCTCCATACCCCAGCATCTTCCCGATGAGGGATTGTCCTGCAGGCCCTTGTAGGGCGGCATCACGTTCCAGTCGGTGGAGATGTAGCCCTGATAGCCGTATTTCTCCTTGAGCAGGTCGGTGAGCACATAGCGGTTGAAGGCGTTGCCGACGTTCTCGCTTTCCGGTGCGATGCCGTAGGGGATAGTGTAGTATGCCATCACGCAGCTGGCGTGCGACGTGCCGCCTTCCAGCCTGAACGCGCCGTTCACGAAGGGATTTATGCCGTTGAGCAGGCCGTCACCGGGATAGACGGCGTATTTGCCGGCTGAAAGATGGGCATCGCGTCCGGCCTCGCAGGGGCCGCCTCCCGGCCAGTGCTTTACCATACACGCCACGCTCCTGCCGCCCCAGCCGCCCTTTGCGCCCGGAGTGGTCTGGTAGGCGTCGATGCAGATTCTGCTGAGGTCCGTAACCAGGTCCACGTCCTCGCTGAATGCGCCCGTTATGCGCGCCCAGCGGGGGTCGCTTGCCACGTCGGCCTGGGGACCGAGGAACATCGTGATGCCCTGTGCACGGAACTCGGCCGCCGTGATCTCTCCGTATTTGCGCACCACCTCGCCGTCGAAAGTGGCTCCGAGCGCCAGCTGTACGGGCCACAGCGAACGCTTGCTGCCTTCAGTGTTGCTGAACTCCTCGTACGAGCGCACCTCGTTGCGGGGGTCGGAGCTGAAAATGTGCGGTATTGCAAAGTCGCAGCCTTCGCACTCCCTCTGGGCGAGATTGGTGTATATTGCGGACCGGAGCGGGTTGCCGTTGCGCTTCACGAGTGTGGCGCGTATGTGGTCATTGTCTATCCAGCCCTTGTGGCGCTGAAGCAGGGCGGTGCTGTCTTCCGGGATGTCTATGGCCGCGGAATTGATCATAAGGCCGCAGAGGGCCTCCACAGGGAGCAGGGCCGCGAGTCCGGCCGCCCTTTCCTCCGCGCCGAGCCTCCAGTCCTCGAAGCTGTCGAGCTTCCCGTTGCGGTTATGGTCCTTGAACAGCAGGCCGCCGCAACTGATGGTGCGGAGACCGCTGCCCTCGCAGTATGAGAGCCTGGCGCCGCGGCTCTGGGTTATGGTGTGGATGTCGCCGCAGACCGTTTCCTGCGTCCTGTTCGCACAGCCGCACAGGATCGCGGCCGAGACGGAGAACAGCGTTATTGAAAGGTGTTTTTTCATATCATCAATTTGTGGTATGCAAATATAATAAATTCGATCTGATTACTGCGGATAATCGGGGCGCTGCGAAAACACGGGCGAATTATTTTTGATTTTTAAAGAATATTAGTAAATTTGTGGCTGTGTGCGGACACATACTTATATGGGCTGTGTGCGGACACACGAGGCGGAACAATAAATATATCAATATATTATGGTAATACTGTCAAATCATTCAGCCCGGGCTTATGAGAGTCCGGTCCTGCAGACACTCCTTCTGGAGAAGGATGTTCCTTTATGTGCCGGAAGCCAGGTCGGGGCTTCTTATCAGCAAGTTGAAGAACTTGAATCGTTTGAATGGTAATTATGGAGGACACGGTAATGAAAAAGATTCTCTTTTGTATTTTTACGGCTGTCTTGTCCGTAATGACGGTTTCCTGCAAAAAGGAACTGAACACAGCCTCTGAGGAGCAGTATTTCGAAATCCTTGACAGGGTGCCTATGACTCTGACAGCGGGCACGGAATCGTCCAGGTCCATCCTTTCCGGTCGTGACATTCTCTGGGTCGAGAGTGATTCCATCGCGGTCTTCGACGGTGCCACAACAGGTGACGTGACCCAGGACCCTGCAACCAGTGCAATGGCTCCGTTCGTGCTTTCCGAAAAAGCTTCTGACAGCAAGTCGGCCACTTTCACCGGTTCTGCCGCCGTGGCTGATACCTACTGGGCAGTGGCTCCTTTCCATGCTGCGAAAAAAGTGACGGCAGTGGAAGGGGGAGAGAAGATCAGCATCAAGATAAACTCCAAGCAGTTCGTCGATGCTGACCATCAGGTCGATCCCTTCACCCTCGTTGCTACCGGAACTGTCACTGACGGGGCGGTTTCGTTTACGAACCAGTTCTCGCTCGTGAAGGTGACCATCACCAGGGACGATGTCGTCTCCGTCGTGCTTACCGGCAACAATGGCGAAAAGATCGGAGGAACCAACTTCCTTCTTACGGCCGACGGTTCTATGGACCTCACCAACGGCGCCACGACTGCGGAGACCCTGTATTATGGCGAGAGACCGGAATCAGGCGCTGAGATCGTGCCTCAGAAATTCGTTCCCGGTGACTATTATATCGCTATCTGGCCCAGGGAGTTCCCGAACGGATTCGCTCTCACGGTCCAGACAAATGACGGAGGCATAGCTCTCAAGAAGACCACCAAGGCCGCTTCCTTTACGCGCAACAAGGGCCTCGACCTCGGAACGGTCGATACCGGCCTGACTTTCTATCATTCACCTATTATGACTGCAGCCGAACTCTCCGCCTGGGCGGATCTCAACAGGGCCGGTGTGCTCGGCAAGAACGACACTGCCGAACTTGGCGCAGACATTGACCTTGCCGACCTTGGCGAGGGCTACAAATGGGCGACGCTCGCGTCCCTGTACGGACACCTCGACGGAAAAGGCCACAACATCAAGAACCTCATCGTCGACAATGCCCTGACGCGTACCGGCTTCATCGGGACCCTCGAGGAAAACGCCTCCATCACCAACGTCATCTTCGGTGCAGCTTCATCTGATGCAAGCTCCATCACCCTGACCCAGTCGGATCCCGGCAACTGGTGCTATGGCGGTATCATAGGCTATATCCAGAAAGGTGCATCGGTGACCGATGTGACCACCTACGTTCCCGTCACTGTCGCTGCAAGCTGCGACGGAAAGCACTCCGCGGGCGGTATCGCCGGCAATATGAAAGCCAACACCACGGTCGAGGGCTGCGTCAACTGGGCGCCTGTCACTGACAATTCGTCTTATGCTTCCACGTCCGCGGACTCCTGCATCGGCGGTATCGTCGGAATGAGCGACAGCGCCGGTTCCATTGTGAAGGACTGCATCAACGAAGGCGAGGCCAGCGGCCAGATTACCAACTACTGCACCGGCAACCCGAACCTCGGCGGCATCGTGGGCCGTCTCAGTGGCAGCGGAACAGTCGAGGGCTGCACGAACAACGGCTACGTGGTGAACGAGGCCGGCTCGGAATACAGCAGTGACAGTTTCAAGGTATTCGTCGGCGGCATCGTTGGTGTCGTCACCGGCAGCAGTGCCAAAATCATCAAATGCGTGAACGAACAGAGAGAACTTGCGAACGTTTCCCTTTCCACGAGGCTCGGTCTCGGCGGCATCGTGGGCGGCGCGACTGGTTCGGGCCTCCAGATCCTCGGCTGCAAGAACAACACGGGTGCGATGAATATCGGCTTCTCGAATTCCAAGGATGTCGCCATAGGCGGCATCATCGGCCAATCCAATAATACCATCAGGATATCGAAGGCCGATGACGGCACCTGGACCGAGAACTGTAAAGGCTATACGCAGAACAAGAATTTCGGTGGTACCACATACATCGGCGGTATCGCCGGTATGCTTGACAAGGCATCCACGGAGAATATAGTCGAATACTGCCAGACCGCAGCCACTGCAAGGTGCGAGCTCAACGACAAGCAGACAACGAGTGGCAAGACCGCGAATGTCGGCGGCATCTGCGGCGCGACGAAGGGCGTGATAACGAACTGTACCAACAATATGCACATCTACTGCAGAAAGAGCAGCAACGGTTACCCGAGAATCTATTACGGCGGCATCTGCGGAAGCTATTCGGATTCAAGATATCCCCTTGAAATCAGTTATTGCACTAACAACGGCAACGTCGGCGCGTATAACCCGTCGAAGGGAGAGCCCTGCTTCGGCGGAATACTCTGCTGCCTCTATCCCGAAAAGACCGTCGTGAAGTTCTGTACGAACACAGGCGCGATGACCACGGGCCAGGCGAAGACTGACGGAACGATATCGAGCATACAGGATCACTCCGGTTTCGATATGGGAGGCCTTTGCGGAGATATCGCGCAGACCAGTGGCTCTGATCCCGTCACCATTTTCGAAGGCTGCGTAGTCGACTGCAAGGTCATCGCAAGAAAAAATACCAACTACAAGTATTACGGCCTTATCTGCGGCTGGCCCTCAGGCACGAAGTCGGAGACCGGCCACCCTCAGGTGACAGTCGGAACGGTGGAGAACCCTCTGGTTATCGTCAAGTCCTCCAAGGTCGAGACCGGCACGGACGCTGCTCCCACGGTCGAGTCTGTTATCGCCCAGGCAAGCAGCTATGATGATATCAAACTGTATCTCTTCGGCCCCTGGCTTTACAGCACCTGGGTTGACGGTAGTGCGGGCAAGGGCAACTTCACCAGCATAGACGGTGCCGATTTCGAGGCCCGTTACAAGCTGAACCTGAGATTTGACGATTAGGGTCCTTGTCGGTAAAAGACCTGTTATTGAATTTCTGCGGCCTGCACTCAAATGCAGGCCGCAGTGATTTTCGCTATCCTTTCAGTTACTATTCTAGTGTAATGACGTCTTGACTTGTCACTTCAGGGGCTGTCCAGGTCTGCGCGAAGCGCTTCGACAAGGCCTTCACAGACCGAGCCCACGAACTGGGCCTCCGCTGCAACGTCTGCCTCAAGGGCCGTCCCCGCCGCGCCGCCGCCCTTTTCGATCAGGGCGCCGACGTCGTGATGACGAAACAGTTCTCGAAAACTCAGCGATAGCCCTCCTGCGTGCTAAAACGAAATGTGTTGCGCAAAACGCGAGTCACTTTGTGCGTCAGAATGGCGTTCTGACGCACGGATTTCAAAATTGCCACCGTGAGAAGTGCACTTGAGGCCGGTTTTGCGGCCCTCGTGACGACAGCCAAAGGGTTTATCCGGGCCCGCCGCACCTTCATCGGCAATCTCTACGAGAAAGTCCAGGACCCTAACATCGTTGCCTCCCTCTCCGGCCACGTCGAAGGCTCACGCGCCTTCTCCCGCTACCGCGAAATTGACAAGGAGATCAAGACCAATGTGGCCAAACTATTGGATGATTGAAGAAAATTATATTTGCATTGTTTTAAGTCATAATTAAAACGAAGCAAAACATATTACAATGTTGACTGAAATCAGTATATTAG
>JAKSKA010000102.1 GCA_024401915.1 Bacteroidales bacterium | reverse complement strand
TGGCTTATGCCATCGAAGTCGCCACCCAAAAGGGCGAAAGAAAAGGTCTTGCCAAGGGTCGAGCCGAAGGTCACGCCGAGGGTCACGCTGAGGGTCACGCTGAAGGGAGCAAGGAAGCGACCCTGAAGATAGCGAAGAATATGAAGGCAGCCGGTGCCACGTCAGCATTCATCGCCTCGACGACCGGGCTCTCCGAGGAGGAAATAGGCATTCTGTAAACGCCATCCCTGAAATAATAGTATTCTTGTGCGCTGATGGGAATGACGGATTGCAGTCTTCCGGGATGTCAAATATCTTTCAGATGTTCCGCCGCGGTGTCGAGGGCTTCGTAGAACTCTTTTCCGAATGAGCGCTCGAGGGGCTCGCGGAGGAATTGATAGACTCTGGTACCGTTCCTGCGGCCCTTCTCGAAGGCGCCCTTGCAGATATCCCAGCGGTGGAGGTTGAGCGCGAGCGACCCTCCGGTCAGCTTCGTGACCCTGATGGGATAAAGGCTGCACGATACAGGCTTGCGGAAGTTGCAGCGGCCTTCCAGGAATCTCTTCTCGATGGCGCATAGAGCGCAGCCGTCGGGGCTGAAGTGGGTGAAGGCGCATTCCAGCGAGCCCTCCGGGGCTTTGAACGCTGCTGCGGCGGGGTTGGACTTCAGGACCAGCGGCGTGACCATATCCCCCTCCCTGTCGATCTCGAAGAAGCCTTTTGCCTCCACGGCTCCGCGTCCTTCCGCCGTCATTATGTCCGAGAAACACTCATAGGCCCTTTCGAGCTCCGCCGCCTCTTCCTCTTCCATCGGCGCTCCGCTTTCTCCGTGGATGCAGCAGGCGCCCCTGCATTCCTCGTAATTGCATTCGAAGTATTCCAGGACCACCTCCTCCGACACGAGGATGTCCCCGATCTGTATTATCGTTCCGAATCCGTCAGGTCTCATATAATAAGGTATTCTACCCTGCATCCTTTTTCGAGGGCTTCGAGAATGCGGGAAACGGACTCCACCGTTATGGCTTCGATGCTCTTCTTATAGCCGGAAACAAGGTCCTTCCCTTCGGAATAGCGTGTCATCACGGCATCGATAAGGTTGGCGCTGTCGGAATAGCGTGTGTCCATTATTGACGCCAGGGCGGCCTTGCAGGCCTTCAGCTCTTCCTGCCCGAGAGGGTCGGACGTGAGCTGGGTGATGGCGTCCCGGATGTAGTCCAGCGCTTCCAGGGCGTCTTTCGGCTGCACTCCGTAGGGGAGGCCGTCGGCGCGGCACTGCTTGCAGTTGATGAACACTGTGAAGCGTTCCGTCGGGAAGAGCTCGACTTTCTCGGACGTCTCCGCATACACGCCGGCATCGGCCAGCGAGCGGGAGAGCCTTTTTTCTATGGCCACCCTGGCGAGCAGGAACGCCATATAGTTGTCCGTGCTGAACGGCATCATCGCCGACAGCCCTATGTTGATGCACTGCTCCCCGAGACCGATGCGGCTCTCGGCCGCAGGTATGGTGTAGGTGCTCCAGCCGTTTGCGGCCGGGTAGCTCAGATGCGGCCTTACGGCCCTCTGCTTCGAGGTGCAGAAGTCCCCGAGGTGGCGCGACAGCGTCTTCTTGAGAGCATCCTCGTTCAGGTTGCCGGTTATCACGAAGATGCCGTCATTGACCTTGGCGAACTGCTTGCAGAAATACTCGTTCGCGCGTTTCGGCAGGTCTTCGCCCAGGCTCTCCATATTGCGGCGGTCCGCATAGTGGAACGAGGGGTACATAAGGCTGTCCACCACGGCGTTGACCCTCTCGTTGGAGAAGCTCCTCATCTGGCCGCGCAGCCGCTCGCACTCCTTGTAATAGGGGAATTCGGCATCGGCGGTGCCTCTGGTGTTCGCTATCGACAGCAGGGCGCGCAACAGCAGCGGCAGTTTGCTTTCAGGTGCGCTGCCGTAGATGCGGAGGTCGGAAAGACTGACCGTCGTTTTCATCTTTATGCCGTTGGCACGGAGCATATTGTGGAAGTCGGAACCTTTCATCGCCGCAACGCTGCTGAGTGCCAGCATATCGCCCACGAAGCCGCCTTCTCCCGGCTTCAGATCCGGAACTCCGTCATAGCCGCCCCTCAGCATCAGTGCATAATTGAAGTCCCCGCGGCCCTCCGTTTTTCTGAAGACGACCTTGATTCCGTTGCCGAAGGTCCACATCTTCCCGCCGCTGACCGGCTCCTTGCTCTCCCTCGCGAGGGACGTCTTGCCGATGGGACGCGAAAGTGAAAGAGTGTCGGCGAAGAAGGCCGAATGGGTGGAAAGCGAGTCAGCCGCCGGTTTCTCGTCCCAGCGCGCAGCGAATTCCGAAAGCAGCTCGCCACGGGTCAGCGTCGAGCCGGCAGGGAGGTCGAAGTTCAGGGACAGGTTCTTTTCCGGGTCTATGAGCGAGGATGCGAAATTGTTGAAAAGCTCCCTTTCCTTCTCCTCGGGCAGCCTTCTGGTGTTGAAGAATTCGACGAGCTTGCTGCGCGATTCGAGGTTGGCGCCATAGAGATAGCTGGCCACGCAGCGGTCCACGTTCGACGGATTGCCCAGCGCTCCGGCAGCCACGCCGCCCGATACATCCGCCACTACGCGTTTCCTCGCGTCGTCAAGCTCTGCGGCGCTGACTCCGTTCCTGTCGATGTCCGCGAGCACGCTCCCTATCAGCGAAACGGCCTCGTGGGCCTTTGAGGCTGACGTCGAGATGTAGAAGGTGTGGCTCTCGTCGCCGTCCCCGGAGGCGCTGTCCCTGTATCTCGAGCGCATCGATGCGAGGGGGATGCCCTTGCCGCGGAATGCGATGCGCATACGGTTCTCCAGGATGCACTCCAGCTCGCCGGCGAACATCGCGGCCACCAGCGGCTGCGGGGTGTTCATCCTCTCGCGCGGCGTGCGCGGCGAACGGAACGAAAGTTTCACCGTTAGTACGTCAGGAGACACGTTGAAGGTCTCCCTCACCTTTACCGACTCTTCCGGCCGCCAGCGGTATTGCTCGTCCTTCACGGGTTCCAGGGCAGGGACCATCAGGGAGAGCATCTTCATCCTGTCGAGCATCTCGGCCGGCTTTATGTCCCCGCTCACTATTATAGCCTGTTCCATACGGGAGCGCGAAATGATGTCGAAAAGTATCAGCAGGGTCGAGTCCGCCACGTTCCTGTCATAAACGGGCACGCCGCGGAAGTCGTAGCGCGTGGCCCCCGAAGGATAGGACACATAGCCGTTGCGGCGGTAGGAGATGCCTTTGTCGGCGAGGAACTGATATGGCCTCGTGGTTCCGAAATGGATGAGGCTGGAAAGCGCGACGCGTGCGGAATACTTGTCGGCAACACCTTTCTGGACCAGGGCGAAGTCGGCGAATCCTGTCGTTGCCGGGTTCTTTACGAGATAGCAGGAAATGCCGTCAGGAAGCTTCGTAACGGTGATTTCAGAAGCTTTTCCGAGTGTCGGAAGCTCCTGGGCCGCAGCATTGGAAAAGACCAGAAATGCAATCAGGCATGATATGTGCAATCGAAGGTGTAGCATACGTGTTGTGCAAAAGTAAAACAAATTTATTATTTTTGTGTTTTGAAACACGAAAAAACCAAAACAACAGATATTATGAAGCGTATTCTTTCAACTTTGGCGGTTCTCGCCGTTTCTTCAGTTTCCCTTTTCGCCCAGATGACGATGAAGCAGGTAACGGAACTCTACAATAATGGAGCCACGGCTCTCGGAAACGGAGACAAGACCGCTGCTGTCGAAGCTTTCAAGGAGGCCCTCAAGGCTGCTGATGCAGTAGGTGAGGAAGGAATGGAGATTGCGACCAAGTGCCGCGAGTACATTCCCCAGATCAGCCTTTCCGCAGCGAAGGACCTTGTCAAGACCGGAGATTATGACAACGCGCTCAACGCTCTTGCAGAGGTATCCAAGACCGCTACCGAGTTCGGTGCAGAGGATGTCGTGAGCGAAATCGTAACCCTTCTTCCCCAGGTGAAGATGTCGAAGGCCGGCGCACTCCTCAACGCAAAGGACTATGCCGGAGCCGCAGAGGCTTACAAGGCCGTCCTCGAGGCAGAGCCTGAAAATGGCGTTGCAGCTCTCCGTCTCGGTATGGCGCTCAATGGCGCAGGTGATGCCGAGGGTGCTGTCGCAGCATTCGAGACCGCTGCAGCGAACGGACAGGAGTCCGTGGCAAAGAAGCAGCTTGGCAACATCTTCCTCCGCCAGGCACAGGCCGCCCTCAAGTCCGGCAAGTATGCTGACTGCGCCGCAGCCGTCGAGAAGAGCGTCACCTATGTCGAGAACCCTCAGGCTTATTATCTCGCAGGAAGTGCGATGACCAAGGCCGGCAAGAAGGCCGACTCCATCAAGTACTACGAGAAGTATCTCGAACTCTCACCCAAGGCAGCCAATGCAGGTATGGTAGCTTACACTATCGGCGCCACCTACCAGCAGCTCGGCAACAAGGCCAAGGCAAAGGAGTATTATCTCAAGGCTTCCACCGATCCGAAGATCGGAGCTGACGCAAAGAAGCTCGCCGCATCCCTCTAGCCTTGCGGACACTCGAACTTCTTGCTCCCGCAAGGAATGCGGATATCGGCATCGCTGCTATCGACTGCGGTGCCGATGCCGTATATATAGGTGCGCCCGATTTCGGGGCACGCAAGGATGCCGGGAACAGTTTCGATGATATTGCCAGGCTGTGCGGCTATGCCCGCCGTTTCGGCGTGCGGGTGTTCGTGACCTTCAATACGACCATACGCGACGAGGAGCTTGAGGAAGCCCACGCCCAGATGCTTGCGGCCCAGGAGGCCGGAGCGTCCGCGTTCATCATAAGGGACCTCAGAATTGCGTCCTGGAAAGACATCACGGTGCCGCTTCACGCCTCGACGCAGTGTGCGATACGGGACGTGGAGGCCGCTAAGCCGTATGAGGCCGCCGGCTGTGAGCGCATAATCCTGGAACGCGCCCTGCCGCTGGAAAAGGTGAGGGAGATATGCGGCGCCGTGGGGTGCGAAGTGGAGTTTTTCGTCCACGGCGCCCTTTGCGTGTGCTACAGCGGCGAATGCAGGCTTTCCGAGCACATAGACGGGCGGAGCGCCGACAGGGGCGAGTGTATCCAGGCCTGCCGTTCCCTTTATGACCTCGTCGATGATTCCGGACGCGTCATCGTGGCACGCAAGGCTCTGCTGTCGCTGAAGGATTTCAACCTCATCGGGAGGATCGGGGACCTCGCGGACGCCGGAGTGTGCTCGTTCAAGATAGAAGGGCGCCTGAAGAACGCTTCCTATGTCAGGAATGTCGTGAGGGCTTATGACAGGGCTCTGGACGCCCTTGTCGCAGCGAACCCGGACAAGTACCGCAGAGCGTCGCGGGGACGTGTGGAGGGCGGTTTCGAGCCTGATGTGAACAAGACTTTCAATCGCGGATATACGGAGTTTTTCCTTGACGGGAAGCGCGGAAGATGGGCTGCGATGGATGCCCCCAAGTCGATGGGCGCCCCGCTGGGGACCATCGTGTCCGTGAAGCCCCGCGGCAATTCTGCGATGACGGTGGAGATAAAGCCTGTCGGCAGGGGCGTCGTCCTCAGCAACGGTGACGGCTTT
>JAKSKA010000101.1 GCA_024401915.1 Bacteroidales bacterium | reverse complement strand
GCAGTGTTCGAGCTGGAAATAGGGTTTGAGCTGCTGCTCGTCGATATCGAAGCAGGCTTTCTGGTATTTTTCCGACCAATAGGAGAAGTCCCAGGGCTGCAGTTCATCTTCTTCGAAGCCATTGGACTTTGCGTACTTGAGGACGTCCGCAACCTCCGCCTTTGCAAAAGGAATCGAAGGGTAGAGCAACTCATCGATGAAGTTCAGGACAGTTTCCGTATTGCCGGCCATCTTGTCCTCGAGAGCGTAGTCCGAATAACGGGGGAAGCCGAGGAGATTTGCGATCCTGATGCGCAGGTCCGCAATCTTCTTGCAGTTCTCCATATTGTCGTTCTCGCCGCCCACGGCGATTGTGGCATTGGCCATATAGATCTGCCTGCGCAGTTCGCGATTGTCGCTGTATTTCACGAAAGGAGCATAGCTTGGACGCGCCAGAGTATAGGCCCAGCCTTCCAGTCCCTTCTCCGCGGCAGTGCTGCGGCCCATCTCCCTGACGTAATCGGGAAGGCCCGCAAGGTCCTTCTCGTCGGTGATGTTGAGCACATAGGCATTCGTGGCGGCAAGGTTCCTCTTGCCGTACTGGAGCTGCACCTGGGAGAGTTCCTCCTCCAGCGCTGCATACGTCTTCTTGTCCTCTTCGGAGAGATTGGCGCCGTTGCGGGAGAAGCCCTCATAGGTCTTTTTGAGGAGCATCGACTGCTCTTCATTCAGACCCAGGCTGTCCTTTGCGGCATAGACGGCCTTCACCCTTTCGAAGAGAGGTGCGTTAAGCATAACGTACATCTCGTACTCCGTGACCATAGGAGAGAGCTTTTCCGCCAGGTCCTGCATCTCGTCATTCGTGTCGGCCTCCATAAGGTTGTAGAAAATCGAAGCGATGTCGCTGAATTCCCCGCCGGCGAATTCCAGGGCCTCGATGGTGTTCTCGAAAGTAGGGGCCTCGGGATTGGCGACAATGGCGTCGATGTCCGCCTTGCCGCGCCTGATCGCCTCCTCGAAGGCGGGAAGATAATGTTCAACCTTGATTTTATCAAATGCCGGAGCGCCATAGGGGTTGCCGGACTCGGTCAGAAGAGGGTTCTCCATTTTGCAAGATGCGATTGTCAGAAGTACAGCGCTTGTTGCGAGCGCAGCGCGGGATAATGATTTCATATGTCTGTTCTATTTATTATTAAAGAAACTCCACGGTCTCCTCCAGGCTCTTTCTGTCGCTGTGGCGGGGAGACGGCTCGGCATTCTCTGCAGGATAGCCGAAAGGCATCATCAGTACGGGTTTGATGTTGTGAGGAAGACTCAGCGCCTCGACGAGTCCGTCTGGCTCGAAACGGCCGACGAGGCAGGTACCTACCCCGAGTTCCTGTGCCTCGAGCATCATCTGCGTGATGACGATGGTGGCGTCCACCTCACCCCAGCTGCCATATTCTCCCTTGCGGGCTGCGACCTCGCTGTCATAGCAGACGACGAAGCAATGCGGGGCGCCGTACATACAGGGAGATATCTCGTTCATCTTCGCCATCATCTCAGGGGACTCGATTACATAGATTTTCTGCGGCTGCGCATTGATTGCCGTAGGAGCAAGTTGGGCGGCCTTCAGAATCCCGTCTATCTTGGAGCGTCCGACGGGCGTGGAATCGAAACTGCGTACGGAATAGCGCTCGGCAGCGAGCGACAGGAAGTCCTGCTTCACTTCATTCTTGCAAGAAACACCGGATAACATAATCAGAGAGACAAAAAGAAGATTTACGATTCTATTCATAATTCAGATAATGACTAAGTATTACAATTTGTAAAATTAGCGAAAAAATCCATTAAGATGATTACCTTTGTCAAAAAAAGAACCGACAATGAAAAAAGTACTTTACTTCATCCTATGCCTCGCGGCCCTGGTTTCCTGCAATACGAATGAACGCAAGATAGAGGAAGCCGCCCGGACCGGGCAACTGAACGTTATGCTTTTCGGCGCGAAGGGTGACGGCGTCACGGATGATACTCAGGCCATCCAGCGCGCCATAGACTACCTCGACTCGAGAGGCGGCGGCAAGCTGTACTTCCCCTATACGCCCCACGGCTACCTGATCGCTTCGCCGGGACGTGAATACACGGCCGACGGCAACCTGGTGCGCGCGCAGCTGGTGCTCCCGCCCAGCGGTTCCAACATCCACTTCGAGGGCGAGATGCCCTGCGACCTGCTTTACACCTATCAGGTGAGGCCGCTGGAGAGCGTCGAGATGCACTACACGCCTACCAGGTTCGGGACTATGGGGATGGACAACACCTGCCTCCACTCGACCTGGGATGCGCCCGAGGTCACGGACCCGGAAGAAAGGCCCTGGGCGGTGCTGGCTGCACCCGAAGGCGACAGCTGTGACGGGCGTTTCTCGATGGACAAGTTCTCGATGAAGAACCTTGAGATAAGGGTTCACCTCGACACCGCGAAGATGTATCCCACGACCTCGGCAGCGTTCCTCAAGAACGTGTCCAGGCTCATCGTGGAGGACTCCCAGTTCTGTCTGGACGAGCAGGTCGGGGACACGGAGCTGCAGAAATCGCTGCAGCCTAATCCCTGCCACACCGTCGGGCTCCACACCTCAGGGAATCAGAATGACGACCAGATATTGCGCAACGTGGCGGTGCAGGGCTTCAGGTACGGTTTCGTGATGGGCGAGCATATCTGCGCCGATTATCTCTACGTCCACAACTGCGAGGAAGCCATCTGCTTCCACGACGCCACCCATATGTCGACGATCGGGCACGTCGTTGCCCAGCATAACCGCGTCATCCTTTCCTCCACACGAGGCAGGCTGTTCGGAAACAACCCCGACAAAATCAACCTTACGATAGGTGTTATCAACTTCGAGGGTGGTCAGACCGTACCCTCGCCGCCTGAGGTCTCGAAGCGTGTCTATGGGATATACGACCCCGACAACCGCTTCCGCGGCACTGTAACCTGGCACGAGCCCTGGGGCGCCGGAGTATTCCCCATCTACGGAGCGGAAAGGCTCAGCGTCAAGAAGTTCGGCGAGCAGTAAAAGCACCCACTGAAACAAAAAAAGAGAGGCAACTGTTTGTTGTCTCTCTTTTTTTGCTCCCCTTCTAGGACTTGAACCTAGGACCCCCTGATTAACAGTCAGGTGCTCTAACCAACTGAGCTAAAGAGGAATATTTCAATCCCCGTTGAACGGGACTGCAAATATACGCTAAAATCTTTGTTTTGCAAAAATATTTTTGATTTTTTTCGTACAGACGCGAGTGACTCGCGTCTGTACAAGGTCACGGATCAAGGCAGTTTCTCGAAGTGCTGCCAATCCTTGAGACTTTTCCAGTCGCCGCCCCAGTCGAAGCCGTGAGCCTTGAAAAGACGGCAGCAGAGATCCGAAGAATCAATCTTGTGGGGGAATGGCAGGCTGCGGTCCACATAGGGCTGCGCGGATGAAGGTTCGACGATATTCCCCTTCACGTACGGGTTCTGGAGCGGATTGATATCGACGGCACGGCCGAGGGCGTGGACCGAAAGTTTCACGGCGCCTCCGGAAGTTCCCGTCATTTCCCTGTAGCAGAAGCAGGAAGTGTTGTTCGCCTCCATCGAACGCTCGTCCGATGCGTCGAAATCATCAATGAGCCTGATGGAGCCAATCTGGTAGCGGGCCTTGAAAAGTTCCCTGAAAATATCCAGCAGGTCTTCGGCGACCGCCTTGTTGCAGACCATCTCCCCCACCCTTTCCTCATTATTGAAATCCACATAGGACAGTTTCAGGTAGCTGAGTTCGGAGATATCGATCCGAGCTGATTCCGGGAGGCTTTTCCCCTTCATCCTTGCCAGCACTTCCTCCGGGACCGGCTCTGCACTGAACGTCCCGAACCCGGCCTCAACCTTTGCGGTATCCTCCGCCACACGCGCGGCAACGGAATCCGTCTCCGCCATTTCCCCGGCGGTCTTCCTGCCGGAAAAGCCGCAGGAGACAAGCAGCACGGGGAGCAGCAGGGAGATGACAGCCAGTCTTCTCATCAGAACAGCTTTACGAAGACCTCCATAGCCTGGTATTCCGCCATTCCAAGGGCATCGTACTGGATAGCGGTGGTCTGCGTGCGCTCCTCCGCCCTCTGCCAGAATTCCCTCGGGTCGTCTCCCGGGAAAGGAACGATATCCTTCTGGGAAAGATGGTGATAGATTGCGTGACGCTTCTCGACCACCTCGTCAGGACTCAGCGGCACCGCCATATCCACACGGCCGAGATCCCACTCCATCCAGGCTCCGCGATAGAGCCATACGTGGCAGTCCTTCAGCCATTCGGCACCTTCCTCGCGCAACTGCTCGAGTGCTTCCATAGCCGCCTCCGTACAGACACGGTGTGTGCCGTGAGGGTCAGCGAGGTCACCTGCCATATACACCTGATGGGGCTTGATCTCGCAGAGCTTGGCCTTGATGATATCGACATCGGTCTGGGTCCTGGGGTTCTTTGTCACGCCGCCGGACTCGTAGAACGGGAGGTTGAGGAAATGGACGTGGGACTCGTCCAGACCGAAGGAACGGTCTGCGCCACGCGCCTCGCTGCGCCTGATGGCGGCCTTGATTGCAAGCAGCGCCTCAGGTTCGGGTTCACCGGGCTTCTTGGCGGCTATCATAGCCCTGATCTCGGCACTGCGGTCCTCGAAGCCGAGCTGTGCGGCAGCATCGAAATGCTGGATCACGACATCGTCGTGGACAGCGAGGTCACCGGACGTCTCGTACGCGACGTGGACGTTGTGGCCCTGATGAGCAAGCCTGATGAACGTGCCGCCCATAGATATGACGTCATCGTCGGGATGTGGCGAGAATATGAGGACGTTCTTGGGGAAGACGTCACCGGAAACGGGCCTGGTGCTTTCAATGACTCCGGGCTTTCCTCCCGGCCAGCCGGTGATGGTATGCTGAAGGTCATTGAACACCTCTATATTGATCTTGTCGTAGGGACCGTACTTCTCCACGAGCTCGCCGAGCGAGTTCTCAAGATAGTCCTGATGCGTAAGCTTGAGGATAGGCTTCCCTACGGTCTTGCAGAGCCATATCACCGCTTTGCGGCGGAATTTCGGAGTCCAGTCGCAGGGGCCAATCTTCCAGGGGGCCACCTCGCGGGTAAGCAGACATCCGGCAGTCTCGTCCACAAACATATGGACGTGGGGATGAGTCTGGAAAAGGGACGCAGGACACATCACGTCGGCATCGCCTTCGACTATCGTCCTCACAACCTCGGACTTGTCTTCTCCCCAGGCCATAAGATAGACCTTCGCGGCAGACATCATTGTGCTTATGCCCATAGTGATCGCTTTCTTCGGTGTCTGCGACATCTCACCGTTGAAATTGCGGGCCTGACGCTTGCGGGAACGGTAAGAAAGCTGGACAAGACGGGTGCGGCTCTGAACCAGAGATCCGGCCTCATTGAAACCGATCTGGCCCTGCTCGCCGATACCTATCACAAGCAGGTTGATGCCCTTGGCGATCTTGTCGAATTCGGTGCAATACGCCGAAATGCCTGATTCAGGAAGGCTTCCGTCAGGCATATGGACATTTTCCGGAAGCACGTCGATATTGCCGATGAGCTCTTTCCAC
>JAKSKA010000100.1 GCA_024401915.1 Bacteroidales bacterium | reverse complement strand
TCAAGAAGGAGCTCGGAGATGTGATGCTCCAGATCGTGTTCTACTCGAAGAAGGAGTGCGAACCTCTCGTGAAGTTGCTTTTCAACGAAAGGGAGATCCGCCTCGTCGGGCTTGAACCGGTCCAGGGACCGTACTACAAATGGTCCGATGTCAGCAATCTGATTAAAAAAGGAATAAAATAATGTCCTTCGTCCATCTCCACGTCCACACCCAGTACTCCATTCTCGACGGCCTCTCCGACATAGGCAAGCTGTTCGAGAGGGCGAGGGAGCTCGGTATGCCGGCGCTCGCGATCACCGACCACGGCAATATGTACGGCATAAAGGAGTTCTTCAAATATGCCAACGACAAGAAGAATCTCGACAAGGACGGCAAGTTCATCGTCAAGCCGATCATAGGTTGCGAGATCTATGTGACGCGCCATTACGACCACACGCTCAAGGACTCCGCACACAACAAATACTATCACCTGATCCTTCTGGCCAAGAACTATGACGGCTACAAGAACCTCGTGAAGATAGTGTCAACCGCCCATATCGAGGGTCTCTATTACAGGCCGAGGGTATCGCACGAGGTGATAGAGAAATACCACGACAACCTCATCTGCTGCTCCGCCTGCCTGGCCGGAGAGATAGCGAAGAACGTGGTGGCCGGAGACCTCGACGCGGCGCGGGAGGCCATCAGCTGGCACAAGAAAGTGTTCGGTGACGACTACTACCTCGAGGTGATGCTCCACCGCACCGAGCTCACGGACCTTCCTCCGGAAAGTTACGCAAAGGTGCGCGAAGTCGGTGAGTTCCAGCAGATTGCGAACGAAGGCATCTTCAAGCTCGCCGAGGAGACCGGAACGAAGGTGGTCGCTTCCAACGACGTCCACTTCATCCGCAAGGAGGACGGTCCCGTCCACGACAGGCTTATCTGCCTCACCACTAACGCCAACGTCAGCGACGAGAAGCGCCTGCGCTACACGCAGCAGGAGTACCTGAAGAGCGAGGAGGAGATGGCCGCCCTGTTCCCGGACCATCCGGAAGTCATCCTGAACACCCTGGAGGTGGCCGGGAAGGTCGAGTCGTACCAGATCGACAGGCCCCACGTCCTCCCGAAGTTCGAACTGGACCCGGAGTTCCTCAAGGACATAGATGCCCAGCTCGAGAAATACAAGGAAGTCATCGAAGAAGGCAAATATACCGTCAAGAAGGACGGTTCGAAGGAATATCGCGGAGACGAGTTCTGCAAGTCGGTGGCCTTCCTCTGCCACCTGACATACGAAGGAGCGCGACTGCGCTACGGCGAGACGCTCAACCAGGAACAGGCGGAACGCATCGACTTCGAACTTAAGACCATCTCCAGGATGGGTTTCCCGGACTATTTCCTCATAGTCCAGGACTATATCGCCGCATCAAGGAAGGACGGGTGGTTCGTAGGCCCCGGACGTGGCAGCGCTGCCGGTTCCGTCGTCGCCTACTGCCTGAAGATCACGAATCTCGACCCTATCAAATACAACCTGCTGTTCGAACGCTTCCTCAATCCGGACCGAATCAGTATGCCCGATATCGACGTGGACTTCGAGAACCTTCTCCACGCCCACGAATATGTCGAGAAGAAATATTCCTCAGACCACGTATCACGCGTGATAACCTTCGGTACGATGGCGGCCAAGAGCGCCATAAAGGACGTCGCCAGGATAAGCCAGCTCAGCATAGACGAGTCCAACAGGCTCTCGAAGATGGTGCCGGACAGGCTGTCCGAAAAGGTGGAGAAGGAATATCCCTTCAACCCCAAGCTGGATGAGCTGAAACCCGGTTTCAAGGCCATAGAGAAGGAAGTGGAGGTGGACGACCCCGACAACCCCGGAAGCAGGATAATGCAGAAGAAGAGCTTCCAGAAGGGAATGGAGGAGGTGGACGTGAAGATAACCCTGAAGAACTGCTACCGGCTGGTGCCTGAGTTCAAGAACGAGCTCGAGAACGGCAGCGAGATCAACAAGGAGGTCCTGAAATACGCTCTCGCCCTCGAAGGCTGCATACGCCAGGTCGGCGTCCACGCCTGCGCCACCATCATCGGCAGAGGCAACCTCACTGACTACATTCCCATCTGCCTCTCGATGGATAACGAGACCAAGAAGTACGTCTGGACATCCCAGTATGACGGCCACTACATCGAGGACGTGGGTATGCTCAAGATGGACTTCCTCGGCCTCATCACCCTGTCCATCATCAAGGAGACCCTTACCAATATCCGGAACCGTCACGGTCTGGAGATAGACATAGAGCAGATTCCGCTAGATGATGCGGAAGTTTACAAGCTCTACGGACGCGGTGACACCAAATCCGTGTTCCAGTTCGAATCCGAGGGGATGAAGACCTGGCTCCAGAAGCTCCATCCATCCCGCTTCGAGGACCTCATAGCGATGAACGCGCTCTACCGTCCGGGCCCTATGGACTACATCCCCGACTTCGTGGAAAGGAAGCTCGGACGCCAGGAGATTGTCTATGACCTCCCCGAGATGGAGGAATATCTCGCCGAGACCTACGGCGTCACCGTCTATCAGGAACAGGTGATGCTTCTGAGCCGCAAGCTCGCCAACTTCACGAAAGGCGAGGCGGACAGGCTCAGGAAGGCGATGGGAAAGAAGAAGATCGCGGAGATGATGGTGCTGAAAGACGCCTTCATGAGCCGCGGTATAGCAAACGGCCATCCGGAGAAGACCCTGGACAAGATATGGAAGGACTGGGAGAAATTCGCCCAGTACGCCTTCAACAAGTCCCACGCGACCTGCTATGCCTGGGTCAGCTACCAGACCGGCTGGCTGAAATGCCACTACACCGCCGAGTTCCTTGCAGCCAACTTCTCCTGCAACCTGTCCAATATGGACGAAATCAAGAAGATTCTCGCGGACTGCAAGATGCATGGAATCAAGGTGCTCAACCCCGATGTCAACGAGTCCCTGGAGCACTTCACCGTCAACAAGGAAGGCAACATCCGTTTCGGCCTCGGAGGCGTGAAGGGCTTCGGCAGCAACATTACGGAATCCATAATCAGCGAGCGCAAGGCGCACGGTAACTACACTGACGTCTTCGACTTCATGGAGCGCATCGCTGCCGCCGCTGCCGCCGATCCCAAGAACTTCAGTTCCGTGAACAGGAAGTCCCTGGAGACGCTCGTGTATGCGGGAGCATTCGACTCGATGGGCTACAACCGCAGCCAGTTCTTCCAGCCCGGCAGGAGCGGCGAGCTCTTCATCGACGAGCTCAGCAGGTACGCCGATATGTACAAGAACGACAAGATGGACAACTCCATTTCCCTTTTCGGCGACTCCGAGGAGACCAGGCCGGTAAGGCCGGAGATGCCGGAGGCGCCTGCGGAGATAGACGTACTCCCCCTGCTCCAGCAGGAAAAGGAGCTCGTGGGAATGTACCTTAGCGCTCACCCTCTCGACCGCTATGCCTTTGAGATCGAGAACTTCGCCAGCTGCCGGCTCGCCGACCTGAACGCGAAGATCGAGGAGTGCGAGAGCTCCAAAAAGAAGGAGAAAGCGAGCGTAGCTGGCATTGTGACCACAGTAACCCAGATGACGACGAAGACCGGCTCCCCCGCCATAAAGGCGACGGTCGAGGACTACAGCGGCAACTACGAAATCGCGCTGTTCGGCAAGGATGTGGAAGCCTTCAAACCATATATGGTGGAACGGGAGAATCTGTATATCGAAGGCGACATCGAGGAGAAATTCTATATCAAGCCTGAGGACAGGGCTGCCGGCAAGACATCGCCATACGCCTTCAGGATAAAGAAAATAAGCCTTCTGGGCAACCTGGGAGAGGAAAGGATAAAGAATTTCATCATACAGATCGACACATCCGTCCTTTCTCCCGCTTTCCGCAAGGACCTCAAGGGGCTTCTCAAGGAATATAAGGGCAAGACTGGCCTCAGCGTGATTGTCAGCGACAACCCTACGGGCTATCATATCGAGTTCTTCTCCAAGAAGTTCAGCGTCTGCGTCTGTGCCGCCTTCATAGACGCCCTCAAGATGCGCGGCATACCGTTCAAGGTTACGAAAAAAGCATCCTGATGAAAAAAGCCGTCCTCATCTTCTTCCTTTTCTTCGCCTGCCTGGCCTGCAACAAGCAGGAAGGGCAGCCCGTGCCCCGGCCCGAAAGGGAGCCGTCAATGCCGGAAAAGGTCGAGAAAGAGATGATGGAAGTACTCGGAAAGGATTGGAAGAGCCTTTCGGATACGGTGCAGTATTTCAATACGAATCTGCTGCGGAAAGGGAAAATGAGAGGAAAGGGACCGGACAAGGTATATTACGAACTTGACTTCAGAATGCTGAGCATCAACGAGTTCGAAAGCGTCTTTACGGTTGAAGATTCCATTATGGCTGCGGTCAACGGCAAGTTCAAGCCCACACAGCTCAGTCTGACGGCATTGAATACGGTACTGGATATGAACAAGGAGAAGAAGGATAGCATCGGAGTTGCCGTATCGAATGTGAAGGTCATCGCCCCATTGCGCTTCTTCCTGGACGAGGATCACCGGGCCGCGCTGCTTTTCGAGGGGGAAAGGGTCGGATGGCTGACGCGCGAGGACTTCGAGAACACCGATTACAGCACCGGCACCTACATTGTAATCCACTATTACGGCGACAACCGCAGCTTCGCATTGTTCGACAACGGGCTGGGTGAATTCCTGGGCAACAATCTCGATTATGTCTTCAACTAAGGTCCTGTCGATGGTATGCGGCCTTCTGGCCTCGCTGACGGCATTCTCACAGATTCCGTTCGACACTACCGCCGTGTTCGCGATCGACAGCAGCGCGGTCGTCCGGTCCTCCGTCAGGACGAACGGAATCAGAGGAGACGTCACCAAGGGCCTCGACATCGAAGTGTTCACCCTGAACGCCTTCCCGAAGGTGCTCGGCACTGCGGACCCGCTGAAATTCGCGCAGTCGCTGCCCGGCGTGACCACCAATCCCGAATGGGAAAGCGGCCTCAAGATCCAGGGCTGCGAGGCCGACCAGAGCGTCATCCGCCTGTGCGGCGTGCCAGTTTTCGGACAGGGACGCATACTCGGCCTGTTCTCCGTATTCAATCCCGGCCACTTCAAGGACATACGTTTCGCCACATCGACCGATGCGCGCAGGATCGGAGGCGAACTCGGCCTGGACACTGCGGACACCCTGAGCCACGCCCTTCACGGAGAAGCCAACCTGGGGCCCATATCGACACACGCCACCTTCGCATTCCCGACCGGCAGCAAGTCCTCGCTCACCCTCTCGGCCCGCCGCTCTTTCATTGACATCTTCTACAAGGGGCTGCTGAAAATGGACGGGGCCGAAATGAACTACAAGTTCTACGACATCAACGCGAGCTACCTCTATGTGCCGGACCGCTTCAATACCATTGACGTCAACGGCTATTTCGGGCTGGACGACGGTATGGCGGACTCCGACATCGCCAGCTCGAACATTGGCGGCAAATGGTGCAATGCCGTTGCCAACGTGCGCTGGCGGCACCACAAGAACGGGCTGAAAATGAGCACACAGGCGTATGCAAGCGCCTATTTTATGGACGGCACGCTGATGCTGACGGCCAATTCGGGCCGCGCCGACGACTACATCGTCGACGTGGGTGTGCAAAGCACGGCGAAATG
>JAKSKA010000010.1 GCA_024401915.1 Bacteroidales bacterium | reverse complement strand
GCAATCTGGCGTGCGCCGTTCTCTTCGGCCCACCAGTCGGTCATCACGAAGCCCTTGAAGCCCCATTCTCCGCGGAGAACGTCCGTCAGGAGCCAGCGGTTCTCTGAAGCCAGCACGCTGTTGATCTTGTTGTAGGAGGACATGATGGTCCAGGGCTGGGCTTCCTTCACGGCGATCTCAAAGCCTTTGAGATAGATTTCCCGCAGGGCGCGCTCGCTGACGGAGGCGTTCTGTCCATTGCGCAGGGTTTCCTGACTGTTGACGGCGAAGTGCTTCACGGAAGTGCCGACGCCGTTGCTCTGGATGCCCCTGACATAAGCGGCCGCGATCTTTCCCGCAAGGAGAGGGTCCTCGCTATAGTACTCGAAATTGCGTCCGCACAGAGGGTTACGGTGAATGTTCATCGCCGGGGCGAGGAGAACGTCGGCGCCATATTCCAGGACCTCGTTACCCATGGCGGTCGTCACGCGCTCCGTGAGTTCGGGATCCCACGATGCCGACAGAAGCGACCCGATGGGGAAGGCCGTGCAATAGTAGGTATTGTCGTCTCCCGGGCGGGTAGCGTCGATGCGGAGGCCGGCGGGACCGTCGGCAAGGACCATCGTGGTGATACCCAGTCTTTCGACGGGCACGACGTCGCCGGCGGCACCTTTCACGCGGCCGCTGGAGAAGGCGGTAACCCCGTCACTCTTGGGCTTTTCGACGAGACCGGTCATATCCACGGACCTGCGCACCGGCATGCCGGGCGCAGGACCAGGACCGTTTTCATCGCCCACATAGCGGTTCGCTCCGACGACAAGGGTGATTTTCTCCTCGAGCGTCATCGCTTTCAATACCTCGTCGATATTGTCGCTGTTGAGCTGGGGAGCCTGTGCGAAGGCCGCAATCGTACCGAGCAATGCCCCGATTGTAAGGAAAGCTTTCATTGTTTATTCAATCCAGCCGGTGTATTCGTCCGAGCTTTCATATCCCGCATTCTGCTTGAACTTGTACTCCTCGCCGGCTCCGGCGGAAAGGTTGATCTGTTCGGTCGGGATGGGAGCAAAGCCCTTCGTGATTTCAAAACGCTGGCCGTAGCCACCGTTGAAGTCGCTTGCGTGGTTCGTGCTCTTGTTGCCCTTGAAGTAGCATTCGACGCCTTCCTGCTTGTCCAAGGCGGCCTTGGCATAAGCCACGCCATATCGGCGCAGGTCTCCGAGTCTGATGCCTTCGAAAGCGAGCTCCCAGCGGCGCTCGTTGCGGAGGTTCTCTTCCGTAAGCGCGATGGCGGGCAGACCGGCACGGGCGCGCACCTTGTCGAAGGACGCTTTGTTTCCATTGATCTCGGCATCCATCAGCAGGACCTCCGCAAAGCGGATCAGCACCATATCGTCACAGAAGTTGAACTGATAGTCGTCCTTGGTCCAGGAAAGGTTATCGTACATGACCAGAAGGTAAGACCATCTGATGTTTCCGTTGTTGTCCCGGCCCATGACCGGCATGACCTTCGTCTGGTAATAGCCGGTTTCCTGGACGTTGTCGCCTTTCACGCCGTACTTATAGCCTCTAACGAAATCATCGGGGGCCATGATGGAAGCTTCGCGACGCGGGTCGTTCGGCTCGATTTCCTCCCATTCCTTGACAAAGGCGGGGCTGACAGGGCAGTTTCCGTATCCGTAGCTCAGCGGGAAGGTGTCTCCGTTCTGGCACTTCTGCTTGTTGCCGCGGACGCCGCCGATGAAGAGAGCGGTCTGGTTGGAATACTTCCGGTAGGGATCGCCGGCGCTCAGGGCGTTGAACTTGATGACGAACATCGTTTCCGGATTGACCTTTCCGTCATCGGCCACATATTCGTAACCTTTGTCCTTCCACTTGGTCGGGCAGAGCTCGTCGGCCAACGTGATGCGGTTGCTGTACGGCCACAGGTTATGGAAATCGGGGACCAGGGAATAACCCGAATTCTCCACGCAATCCTTGATATATCCGCCCACTTCAGCCTTGGTAAGATCCGTCCCGTCGGGAAGGGTGACGACTTCGTCGTTGTAGAACCCGGAATAGAACAGGTAAACACGGCCCAGAAGGGCTTCCGCGCAGTATTTGTCGACATGACCGTCACCAGCGGACCTCTTGGAAGGCATGATGCCGATGGCCGTCTTGAGGTCGAGCATGATCTGTCCCCAAAGCGCTTCTCCGGAGATCTGCGGAAGGGTGGGGTCCGCCACGGTGGTCAGGGGGCAGGGTACGTTCCCGAATTGGCTCGCCAGCTCGTAATAGTAGTAGGCGCGCAGGAAAAGGACCTGGCCGGTGAAGTCGTTCCTCATCTCCTCGGAGATGAAAGGGCAGTCTTTGAGCACTTCGAGGGCACTGTTCGCCCGCGCGATTCCCACGTAGCGCTGCTTGTAGACGCCGTTGTATCCGTCGCCCTGCTTGAGCATCATGTCGGCAGCCTGGATGATGGAGACGTTCGCACCGTCACCACCGAGGCATTCGTCGGCCGTGGCCAGCGCCCAGGGATAGTGCCAGGTGACTTTGTTCGCTTCCTGAATGGCGTTCAGGTTATTGTAGACACCTGTGACCATCTGCTCCAACTCGCCGGCATTCGACGGGAAGTCGGCCGTGGTCTTGGTCATATAATTGGTCGTATCGAGAAGACTCTCACAGGAGGAGAGCAGAAGCGTCAATGCGGCAACCGCCGTTATTTTCAGTATCGTTTTCATTTCAAGCACAGTTATTAGAATTTGATGTTAAGGCCCACGAGAATGGTGCGGGGCTGGGGATAGAAGCCGAGGTCGATGCCCTTGGCCCAGGAGTCGAATCCGCTGGAAGTACCCACTTCAGGATCCATACCCTTATATCCCGTGATCGTGTAGAGGTTCTGACCCTGGACATAGAGACGGAGCTGGCCGAACGGGGAGTTCTTCCACAGCCGGTTGAAGTCGTATCCGAGCGTGACCGTCTGGAAGCGGAAGAAGTCGCCGTTCTCGATGAACATGTCGGTGTTGAGGCCTTTGCTGTTGCTGGAATACAGGATGGGCAGCTTGTTGGACGTGCCCTCGCCGTGCCAGTAGTCAAACACTTCCGTGGTATAGTTCTGATACGGTCTGTGGCCGTACTGTCTCCAGGCACGGAAGATCTGGTGGCCGAACATGCCATATCCGCTGACGCCGAAATCAAAGCCCTTGTAGTTGACGGAGATGTTGAGACCCGCCGTGAAATGAGGGTTGGGATCGCCGGTCATCGTCTTGTCATCGTCCTGATTCAGGACACCGTCGCCGTTGAGGTCGAGGACCTTGAGATCGCCGGGCTGGGGATTGTCGCTGATGGTCGGCTTGCCGGCCGCCAGCCAGGCGTCGAGTTCCTGCTGTGTCTGGAACACGCCGTCCGTGACATAGGTATGGAAGTAGCCGATCGGATAGCCCACCTCGGCACGATACAGTTCGGAGGCCTGCTCGACGACGGCCTGTCCGTGGATGACGCCCTCGCCGTTGGCGATACGGGTGACGATGTTCTTGTTGTAGGCGCCGTTCACGCCGATGCTGTAGTAGAAATCCTTGTTCACCTGGTCGTTCCAGGTAAGGGCCAGTTCGACACCGGTGTTGCGCACGTCACCGCCATTGATATACGGGGCGTCGGCGCCATAATGGCCCATGATGGGGGCTTTCACCAGCCAGTTCTTGGTATCCTTCTGATACCAGTCGAAGGTCAGTCCCAGACGGCTGGCGAAGAAACGGGCGTCCAGACCGAAGTCAAGCTGCTGCGAGGTCTCCCAGGTAACATCGGGATTGGCCAGCTTGTCGGCATAGGAGCCATTGCTGAGCTGGTCGGTGATGCCGTTGGAGAAACCGTATCGGCCGTCGTTCGGGCCGACCTGGACGGTAGCGAGATACTGGAAGTTGTCAATCGCGCAGTTACCGTTCTGGCCCCAGCTTCCGCGGAGCTTCAGGAAACTGAGGGTGTTGCGGAACCCTGCCATCCAAGGCTCGTTGGTCACCACCCAACCGGCGGAAACAGAGGGGAACGTGCCCCAGCGGTGACCGGGAGCGAAATTGGAGGAGCCGTCACGACGGAGGATGAGGGACAGCATATACTTCTCGGCGTAGTCATAGTTGATACGTCCGAAGTACGAAAGCAGGCCGCGGTCACTCCAGGGGGAACCCTTGACCTTGCTTTCCGTAATGAGGCCCGTCATGTTGCTGACATAGGCGTGGACAGGGTCGTCAACCCATTTTCCACCTTCCCTGCCGGCGCCGACCGTCTCGCCGTAGCCGGAGTGTTCGATGGACATACCGGCCATCGCGTCGAAGTTGTGATCGCCGAAATGGAACTTGTACGCAACCGTATTCTCCCAGGACCAGTTCCATCCGAGGCCGGCCTCCTGGGACACCTTGTCCACATCGAGGAAAGAGGTGGAGTTGGCCTGATAGGTCATGTCATAGGAGCGCCTGCTGTTGGCACTGGCCATATAATTGAACTGGCTTCTGACGATGAGGTCCTTGATGGGCTGGATGCGTACGTTGGCGGACATGTTCAGTCCGTAGTTGCTTCTCCAGTTGTTGCCCTGGCTCGTTTTCGAGATCACATACAGCGGGTTCTTGGCGTCGCCGTCGAACTTGAAAATACCGAGAGCCGTGTAGTCGTCAGCGTTCGTGTACTCGCCGTCAGCCCTCCGCATGGGGGCGAGAGGGTTCGCGGTCAGCGCGTCAAACATGTTGTTGGAGTACTGGTTGCTGAGGTTGATACCGCTCTTCTCGCTGTAGAAGAAATTGAAGTTTTCGCCGATGGTGATAATGTCGAGGTCGTTCTTCCTGAAAACCACGTGGTCGGAGTTCAGGCGGACCGTCGCGCGCTTGAAGTTGGAGGCCGCCGGCTTGCCGAAGATACCTTCCTGGTCGGTGAAGCTGACACCCATCGAGAACTTGGACCTGTCGGTACCGCCGGTGAGATTGACGGCGTGATTGGAAACGGGCGCATTGTCATTGTGGAACTCCCGGATCCAGTTGGTGCCGGTGAAGGAACCGTCCATGATGCTCTTGTACAGTTCGGGACTGAGAACGGCCGAGAAATCAGTGGGGGTGAGCCGGTTGTTCTTCTCGGCGGTATTGATCACCTCGATATACTGCTTTGCGTTCAGCACCTGCGGAATGATGGGGGCGTTCTGCCAACCGACATAGCCGTCGTAGCTGATCTGGATTTTGCCTTCCTTGCCCTGCTTGGTGGTCACCAGGATGACGCCGTTCGCGGCTCTGGCACCGTAGATGGCCGCCGAAGCCGCATCCTTCAGGATGTCGATGCTCTCGATGTCGGAAGGGTTGAGGGTGCTGATGTCGCCGCCGGCCACGCCGTCGATGACATAGAGCGGCTTATAGGAGCCGATGGTGCCCATACCGCGGATGTTGACATTGAATCCGTCACCGGGCTGGCCGGTATTGGCGATGATGTTCACACCGGGCGTCGAGGACTGCAATGCTCCGAGCGCGCTTGGGCTGTTGAGTTTCGCGATGTCGTCACCCTTGACCTGAATGGTCGAACCGGTGATCAGTTTCTTTTTCTGGACGCCGTAGCCGACGACGACGACATCCTCGAGGAATTCCGAGCTGCTGTTGAGCACGACGTTGATGACACTGTTCCCGTTCACGGCCACTTCCTTCGTGCCGTAGCCGAGGGAAGTGAATACCAGGACCGCATCAGCGTTCGTGACAAGTGTGAACTGGCCGTCCAGATCGGAAACCGTGCCGTTGCTCGTTCCTTTTTCCTGGATGCCGGCTCCAATCACCGGCTGGTTTGTCTCATCGACAATACGACCGCTCACGCTCAGCGACTGAGCTTGGGCTGTCGAGCAGAGAATTGCACCGAAGACAAAAGCCAACGAAATGCAACATCTCATCAAAACAGTTTTTGATAATCGTTTCATAAGTGCTTTATTTTAATTGATTAGTGTAAATTGTCGGCTGTTCTGGCATTGTCGCACAGGTTCCGGTAGAACTTCCGGAAGTCGCTCCATCTGTAATAGGGATATCGGTCTCCGGGCAAGGGAAGCGTCACCTCCCGACCACACAGGAGGGCCTTGACAAGGATATCGCTGCCCGGCTTCCTGCTCTTGTAGAAGATCAGCTGGATATTACCGGCCATACAGGTGTTATAGTTCTGGTACACATACTTGAAATCGTCCGGATCGGCAGGGACCGTCAGGGACCCGTCCATGCCCAGGAGGATGTTGAGCGGGCCCAGATAGGAATCGTGCCCGAAACGCAGGTCGGCGATTTCAGAACTCTTGCCGGAAATAACGGCTTCCGCCCGGTCCAGGATGTCCTCGACAATGGGAACCGCGAGCTTGCGTCTGGACCAGTAATGACGGTAGGCGCCGGCGTTTGACACGTCCCATCGGCTATACATTTCATCCAGGGTATAGGGCTCTCCCATCAGGCCCTCATGCCCGATGCTGGGAAGAGACGTATAGAGCGTATTCAGTGTCGGCTGGATGGTCTTTGCCTCCGTTTCGTCCAGTGACGCCTCCTTGAAGAACATATCCACGAACGGCATTTTCCCGGCGGCGGGACTGGCGGACACGGAAGGCTCGCCCGGTACGGGGAAAGGTTCGGGATCGCAGGTCCAGCGCAGGGGATTGTCCTTCGAATCCGGGATGACGGCGCCGAGCGTCTCCTTGGATGCCCGCTGGTATATATCCAGTTTGTCGTTCAGTCCGGCCAGAGACTGGCAGAAGGCGGCCATGCTGACGATGCATCGGCCCTCAAGGGAGGAGAACGCCTCTACGTGTCCGCCTTTCTTGAATATCTCCGGGAAAGAATCGTACATCGTCTTTGCGATACGCGCGTGCTGCTCATATCCCAAGGGAGTCAGTTCCGTGACCCTGACGGTCAGTTCCGGCAGGAGGGAAGAAAACTGCCGATAAAATTCCTCGCCCGCTTCCGTGAGAATCCCTCTGGTGTGCGCGTCGGTAAGCAGCGAGTCAATACGCTTATAAAAAGAAGATTCCCAATAGTACCGGGATCCGTGGCGGCCGTAATGACTGATGTAAAACGGCTTGTACCCTTTTGGGGAAGGGGTCTGCCTGTAGGTTTCGGCAGGATAGGGGAAATCGTTGCCGTAGGACCTCAGCGGATTCGCAAAGACTTCTTCGCGGACATCTGCTCTCTGTCCCCGGACAAGCAGGAACGAAAAGAGCAGCAAAACAATCAAAAAAATCTTCTTTTTCATATCGCAAAATTATTCATCGCCGGGGGCAACAATGGGTAATAATGTTGCAATCTGGTGTCAACTACGTTTCATTTTCTTATATTTGGGCCGTGAAACGCCTGTTATCAAGTATCGTCTCTGTTCTGCTCCTGTTTCTCTGCACATCCGTGGATGGTGCGGAGTTCCGTCAACTGACCATAAACGACGGCCTGTCCGACAACAGCATATACGTCGTATTCAAAGATTCCCGGGGTTTTCTTTGGATAGGCACCCACGTCGGGCTCAACCGCTATGACGGTTTCCGCTTCAAGCATTTCTTTGAAGGGCCGGATGCGATTCCCGACAATTCCATCAACTCGATCTTCGAGGATTCGGCGGGACACCTCTGGATCCATACCCCTTTGGGATACTCCTATATGGACCTTTCGGACGAACGGGTGGTCCAGGACCCTTCCCCCTGGCTGGTGAGCCATGGAATCACGGAAAGAATCAAGATCATGAAGGTCGATGCCCACGGTGACATCTGGGCCATACACGGATCGACCTTATATAAGGTGGACCTTCGCGCGGACAAGACCGAATCGTGGACCATAGAAGGCAAGCCCGCCGATACGAAGCCGACCGATCTGGTCTTCTCCGAGGATGAGATCACCATCTGCTGCTCCGACGGACGCATCATCCGCATCGACCCTGTCACGATGAAGACCGCTTCGGTGGAGACCCATATCACCCTGCACCCTGACCCGCAGGATCCCAATTATCGGTTTTTCAAGGATTCCGCCGGCCTGGAAATCATCTACACGGGCGAAGTCTCCTGGACCCACGATACCGTCACCGGCGAATGGAAGTCGCATCGTTTGCTGATCAGAGATGTGGCCGCCGACGCTTCGGGGCGCGTCTGGGTCGCCACCGATCACGACGGCCTGTTGGTTTACACCCCCGGCGAGGACGTTGCGGACGTGTTCGGCCGCGAGCGGTCCTCTGACACCCCCTTCCTGGGTGAATGCATCCAATGCCTGTACAGCGACAATAACGGCGTGATGTGGCTCGGTACCTACAAGAGCGGACTGAGTTTCATTTACGACGGGAAGAACACATTTGCCCTCACCCCCCTTGAAGATGTCATCGCGGTCGTGGAAGACAACGCCCGAATCATCTGGTGCGGAACCGACGGCAATGGGATTGTCCGCTACGATCCCAAGACCGGGAAGCGCACCAGTATCCGGATGGACGAAAGCAAACTGCTTTCCGATATCGTGGTGAGCAGTACCATTGCCCCTGACGGATCCCTCTGGTTCGGCGGCTTCCGGAGCGGCCTGACCCATTACAGCGGCGGCAAATGGACTTCTTACAGCACGGCCACCGGCAAGCTGGCAAGCAATGACATCTGGGACGTCAAATGTTCCAGGGACGGGAAAATCTATATCGGCACCCTTGGAGCCGGTCTCCAAGTCATGGACCTTTCCACCGGCGAATCGAAGATCTATCATCACGGGAACAGCCCGTTGAAGGAAGACCACATCAGTTCGCTTTGCTTCTCCGAAAGCGGGCTCCTATACATCGGGCACGCCAAGGGTGTCGATATGCTCGATCCGGAAACCGGGACCATCCGGTCGGTCGGTTCCGAAGAGCTGGCAGAATTGCACGTCAGGGATATCATCATCGACTCCAGGGGCCTTCTGTGGATTGCCTCCAACAAGGGCATCCACGCCTATGACATCTCCTCCGAAAAGACCTATTCGGTGGATATCCGGGGGAACTCCACCAATTTTCACGCCGTTTCCGTGGCGGAAGACTCCCTGGGCGGTCTCTGGGTATGCTCCAACAATCTGCTCACGCGCATTCAGGTGAATTCCGGAAATGGCGGCTGGGATTTCTTCGCTACGTCTTACGGAACGAGCGAAGGTGTGCCCGATGTCCTCTTCAACAAGAACGCGATGGTCAGCCTCGGAAACGGCGACATCCTGGCCGGCAGCCAGCGGGGCTTCGTCAGGATTGTTCCCAAGGACATTGTCGAGGACCAGGACTCTACCTATGTCATTTTCAGCGGTATCGTCCTGCCGGAGGGAGAGAGGAACGTGGAGCCCCACATGACCCTTTCCTGGAACCAGCGCTCCTTCATCATCCACCTGGCATCTTCCTCCATCGGCAAGCCCGGCCAGCCCAGGTTCCTCTTCAGCACGGACGGGAATCAATGGACGCCGACCCCGGACGGCATGCCGGCGGTGCAGTTCGCCAATGCGAAATCCGGCAGAATGAAGCTGGATGTCGCCATTGCCGATGCAGAAGGAAACGCTTCCGGTCCCGTGAGCAGCCTGGATATCACGGTCCGTCCGCCCTGGTACAGGAGCTCCCCGGCCATCCTCCTCTATTCCCTGTTGCTGCTGGGATTCCTGTCCGTTCTCTACCGGATCAGCCAGAAGCGCAGGAAGGAAAGGGAAGAGAAGGCCATTTCCGAGATGAAGCAGATCTTCTTCATCAATATCAGCCACGAGCTCCGCACCCCCCTCTCTCTCATCCTTTCCCCCCTTTCCGATGCTATCGGCAGGGAACAGGACGCGCAGATAAAGGGTAAACTGAACATCGCCGAAAGGAATGCCCGCAAGCTTCTGGATATGGTGAACCAGATGCTGGACCTCAGAAGCCTGATGATGAATGCCCAGAGCGTCCACTTCTCGCGGAAAGACCTCGTAGAGTCGGTCCGCTCATCGGTGGAACAGTTCCTGGCATAGAAGGAGAAAGGCATCACTGTGACCTTCCGGACCTCGAAGGACCATATCGAAAGGGAATTTGACGAGGATAAGAGCTCGAAGGTGGTGACCAACCTCCTCAGTAACGCCATCAAATATACCGATGAGGGCGGACGGGTGAATGTCGACCTTACCCTGGATGGCGGCGACGCCATCATCCGGGTGTCCGATAACGGCAAGGGAATCCCCGACAAGGAAAAACCGCATCTGTTCGACCGTTTCTGGCAGGGCGAAGGCTCCGCGAACAAGGGCGGAAGCGGAATCGGACTCAACATCGTCCGGGAATATGTCCATATGCATGAAGGACGGGTCGAAGTTTCCGACACCCCCGGCGGTGGCGCGACATTTACGGTGTTCATTCCCGCAAAGGAATGCAAAGCCTCAGGAGACGGATTCGTGAAGAGTTCGATATACCAGGAAGAAACGCCTGCAGACGTTGATACGGCCCGGCCCGCCGCCAGGAGGATCAACCTGCTGCTTGTGGACGACAGCGATGACTTCCTGGATTATCTGTCCGGCGTCCTCTCTTCCGAATACAACATCATCACGGCCACGGACGGGCAGGCGGCGTTGAACAAGATGGAAACCTTCCGTCCCGACATCGTGCTCTCGGATGTGATGATGCCCAACATGGACGGCAACGAACTCTGCCGGAGGATCAAGGCCAATCCGGCGACGACCAACATCCCGGTCGTCATGCTGACGGCGCGGCTTACCGACGAAAACGAGAAGAAAAGCCGTGATTGCGGGGCGGACGACTACTTCACGAAGCCGTTTGACATCAAGGTTCTCCAGGAGCATATCGCCATCCTCGTATCCCAGACCGGCATCGACACATCCGGCAAATTGAAGGTCCGCATTGAGGGACGAAAAGTGGTGTCCGTGGACCGAAAATTCGTTGACAAAGTGACGGCCTTCATCGAAGAACACATTATCGAAAGCGAATTGAGCGTGGAACAGATTGCCGAAGCCATTGGAATGTCGCGGGCCAACATCTACCGCCGCATGGTCGCCGCCACCGGCCACACCCCCTCGGAATTCATCAAGATCGTCAGGCTCCGCCACGCCGAAAGACTGCTTATGCAAAGCGGTCTTACCATCTCGGAAATCAGTTACGAAGTCGGCTTCACCTCCCCTCGCTATTTCAGCAAGTGCTACAAGGAATTCTACGGGTACGTCCCCTCCAAAGCGAAGCGAGATCCCGACGGGGATGATGCGAACGGCTCCAAATAACCGGACCCGGGTTATCTGCTCTCTGTAAATCTTATGGAGAAGACAGGACGGATGGGCTGGCCGTAGCAGGTATCGGTGAGGTTGAAAAGATGAAAGAGACAAAAGTCGAAAAGAGGGAGCCATTGCTTCCAATACGTCAGATAAGTATTAATTGCCTTAACCGCAAATACATATAATGATTTTTTCCTTGTATATTTGTTCACAACAATAACAACCAGACCGAAATGAAAGCAAAGAAAATTCTTTTCCTTCTTGCCGCATCTCTGGCATTCACCGCCAATGCGCAGGTTAACAATTTTGACATCAACCTCAAGAAAAAAGGCGCTCCGATACAGCCTACGATGTACGGAATCTTCTTTGAGGACATCAATTTCGCCGCAGACGGAGGCCTGTATGCCGAGCTGCTCAAGAACCGTTCGTTCGAATTTCCCCAGGACCGCCTTCAGGGATGGAAAGCCTTCGGAAAAGTCGACGTACTGAATGACGGACCTTTCGAGCGCAATCCCCACTATGTCCGCCTCACCGAACCCGGGCATCCTCACAAATGGACCGGTCTGGACAACGAAGGTTTCTTCGGGATAGGAGTCAAAAAGGGTGAGCAGTACCGTTTCTCCGTATGGGCGCGCGTACCCGAGGGCAAAAGCGAAACGCTCCGCATAGAGCTGGTCAACACAGCCTCAATGGGTGAAGAGCACTTCTATACGCAGGACCATATCACGGTGAACTCCGCCGAATGGAAAAAATACCAGATTCTTTTAACCGCAAGGGAAACCAACCCGAAAGCCGTGCTGAGAGTTTTCCTTGAGAGCCGCGGAGGCAGCGTTGACCTCGAGCATCTGTCGCTTTTCCCCGTGGATACCTGGAAGGGCCACGAGAACGGACTCCGCAAGGATCTCGCCCAGGCGCTCTATGACCTGCACCCCGGCGTATTCCGCTTCCCCGGAGGATGCATAGTGGAAGGAACCGACCTTGACACCAGATACAACTGGAAAAATTCGGTAGGTCCCGTGGAGAACCGCCCCCTGAACGAAAACCGTTGGGAGTACACATTCCCCCACAGGTTCTATCCTGACTACTACCAGAGCTACGGGCTCGGATTCTACGAGTTCTTCCAGCTCTCGGAGGAAATAGGCGCAGAGCCTCTGCCCATAGTCAGCTGCGGTCTGGCCTGCCAGTTCCAGAATGACAATGAGGATGCGCACGTTCCCGTAAACGAGCTCCAGCCCTATATCCAGGATGCCCTTGATCTCATAGAATTCGCGAACGGAGGCACCGATACAAAATGGGGAGGTCTCCGTGCATCTATGGGTCACCCCGAGCCGTTCGGCCTCAAATTCATAGGCGTCGGCAACGAACAGTGGGGCAGCCTCTATCCCGAAAGGCTCAAACCGTTCATCGAAGCCATACGCGCCGAATATCCCGAAATAAAGATTGTGGGTTCTTCCGGTCCCAATTCGGAGGGAGAACAGTTCGACTATCTGTGGCCTGAGATGAAGAAGCTCGGTGCAGATCTTGTGGACGAACACTTCTATCGTCCCTACGACTGGTTCCTGGCCCAGGGCGCTCGCTATGACAGCTATGACAGGAAAGGTCCGAAGGTGTTCGCCGGAGAATACGCCTGCCACGCCAAAGGCAGGAAATGGAACCATTTCTACGCTTCCCTCCTCGAAGCTGCATTCATGACCACCATAGAGCGCAATGCCGACATAGTGCATATGGCCACCTACGCCCCTCTTTTCGCCCACGTTGAAGGCTGGCAGTGGAGGCCCGACCTCATATGGTACGACAATCTCAACTCCTTCCGCACCGTCAGCTGGCACGTACAGCAACTCTACGGACAGTACAAGGGACAGAATGCGCTGACCCTCACGATGAACGGAGCCAACGTTACCGGCGCTGAAGGCCAGAACGGTCTGTTTGCAAGCGCAGTTGCCGATGGAGACAAGGTTTACGTCAAAGTGATAAATACATCCGATAAGGCACAGGATATAGCCCTCAACTTCAAAGGGCTCAAGAAGAAAGAAAGCGTGAAGGGCGTCGAGTGCATCAAGCTCGTGTCAGACAAACTCTACGAGGACAATTCCCTGGCCCTGCCTGAGAACATCGTGCCTTCAAGCGAAAGCTTCGAAAAAGAAGGCCCTACGATGTCAACCACCATCGAGCCCTACTGCTTCTCAATCTACGTAATCCAGCGTTAAAGATTCACGACGGGCCAGCCGTCTTCTGACCATTCGACTTTGCGGACAAGCAACTTGGACACAAAGGTTGGAGCAGACAAGTATGCCTGCAGCAAATAAAGAAATGAATCTACGCATAATATGTTAATTTATCAGTCCGTAATTTTCTGATAGCGCCAGAAACCGAGCTCCTTGACTTTTTCACGTTCCTTGACAAAGGCTTCAGGCAGATTGGTTGAGCTGAGATAGAAATTGGTTGCCAGAGCATAGCCATTCTGATCTTTCAGGTCCTCATCGCCGGGGCGCATCACACGGATCTTGTTATTGACCCAAAAATAGTTGCAATCTGTAACGGATATATTCGTAAATTTGACACGTGTCGTTCATTTTCCAAACCGATGTTTCCATTTCTTCTTGCTGCTCTTGCGTCCGCCCTGTTCCAATGGGCGAATCCGCTCATATACACCGATATCCCCGACAATGACGTCATCCGTGTCGGGGAGGATTACTATATGGTCAGTACAACCATGTATTACTGCCCCGGAGCACCGATAATGCATTCCCGTGATCTCGTGCACTGGAAAATCGTGAATTATGTCTATGACTGTCTGGACGACAGTGACATCCACTGCCTCAAGGACGGAAAGAACGCCTATGGCAAAGGCCAGTGGGCCACATCCCTGAGGTATCACGACGGCACCTTCTATGCGCTTTTCATTACAAATGAGAAAAAGGACAACAGCTACCTGTACAGCACGGAGGATATTGTCAACGGGCCCTGGAAACGCGTGGAACTGCCATGGACGATGCACGACGCAACCCTGCTCTTCGATGATGACGGACGCGTGTACAGCATCTGGGGAAACGGGAAGATATTCATCGCCGAACTGGAACCGGACTGCTCTGCAATGAAGAAAGGCACCGCTCCGAGGCTGCTGTTCGAGGCCCCGTCCGAAGGGTATATGCTCAGGGCGGAAGGCTCGAGAGCATACCACATAGGGGATTGGTATTACGTGCTTGTCATAGACTGGCCCGCAGGCGGCGTACGGACGGAGACCTGCTGGCGTTCCCGCAGCCTTGAAGGACCGTGGGAATCCCGCACGGTACTCAGCGGAGCCTTCGACGGCAGGAAGGATGGAGTGGCCCAGGGCGCCATCGTGGACACTCCTGACGGCAATTGGTATGCGATTATGTTTCAGGACCACGGTGCCGTCGGCCGCATCCCTACCCTGCAGAGGGTCACCTGGACAGACGGCTGGCCCGTTCTCGGAGACAACGGAATACCCGAAAAGACATTCGCCCACACCCTTCCGCTTCAGGGCGGCGATTACGTGTGGTCTTCCGATGAATTCGAATCTGACAGCCTCGCTCTGGTCTGGCAGTGGAACCACAAGCCGGACAACAGCTGCTGGTCCCTGTCCGAGCGTCCCGGATGGCTGCGTCTGAGGACCTGCGGAACGGCAACGTCCATAATGGATGCACGCAACACTATAACGCAACGAGCAGTCGGCCCCCGCAGCACTGTTGAAACGGCGTTGGACGTGTCGGGCCTCCAGAGCGGAGACTATGCCGGTCTGTGCGCATTCCAGAGCCGCAACGCCTCGATAGGAGCGGAGGTGGATGCCGACGGGGAAAAATACATCGTGCTCAAGGCCACATCTCCCGAGGGACGCAACAAGTGGCATTCCATCGACATCTACAGGGAGAAGATCAAAGGGACAAAGGCATATCTCAGGATAGCCTATGATTTTGACAGCGACTCCGCCACCTTCTCTTTTTCATTCAACGGAATAGACTGGGTGACACTTGATTACGTCCTGCATATGAGATTCACCCTGGACCTGTTCACGGGTTACCGGAACGCCCTGTTCTGCTATTCGACGGCTGCTCCGGGCGGATACGCCGATTTCGAATGGTTCCACCAGAGGCCGGACTAGACGGTCACCTTCTGTCGAACCATACGGCCATCTCTCCCGGACCGCGATGGCACC
>JAKSKA010000001.1 GCA_024401915.1 Bacteroidales bacterium | reverse complement strand
GCCTCAAGAGAGGCGACAGCAACGTCTTCGGCTACTGCATCGAAGTCCGCAACGCCTACAAGAACGCCGTGCCGCCGGAGTGGATACGCAAGCAGACGCTCGTGAACGCGGAACGCTACATCACAGCCGAACTCAAGGAATACGAGGAGAAGATACTCGGAGCCGAGGATGCGATATACGCAATGGAGTCGCAGATGTTCGCGGCACTCGTCACCGACATCCAGAAGGGCATCAGGGACATCCAGACCAACTGCGCCGTCATCTCGCGCCTCGACGTGCTCGGGTCCTTCGCTCTCCAGGCGATCGAGCACAATTACTGCAGGCCCGTTGTGGACAAGAGCAACGTGATAGAAATCAAGGCGGGACGCCATCCCGTCATCGAAACGCTGATGTCCGCGGGGGAGGAATACGTGCCCAACGACATCACCCTCGACAGCCGCGGCGACCAGATCATCATCCTGACCGGCCCGAATATGGCGGGAAAATCGGCCCTGCTGCGCCAGACGGCCCTTATCGTGCTTCTCGCGCAGGCGGGCTCGTTCGTGCCTGCCGCCTCCGCCCGTCTCGGCCTCACGGACAAGATATTCACGCGTGTCGGCGCTACCGACAACATCAGCCGCGGAGAGTCCACATTTATGGTGGAAATGCTTGAGACGGCGATGATTATGCATAACCTCAGTCCCCGCTCGCTGGTGCTTCTCGACGAAATCGGACGCGGCACTTCCACCTACGACGGAATGTCCATAGCCCGTGCCCTCGTGGAGTTCATCCACGACAAGGGACAGGGCGCGAAGACGCTTTTCGCCACCCACTACCACGAGCTGAACGATCTCGAGGGACTTTATCCGCGCGTGCGCAATTTCCACATTGAGGTCAAGGAGGACGGTCACGACGTCGTGTTCCTGAGACGGCTCGCTCCCGGCGGTGTGGCCCACAGTTTCGGTATCCACGTCGCCCGTCTTGCCGGTATGCCGCGCGAGATAGTGGAGTCGGCCGAGCGCACCCTCCGCTCGCTTGAAAACCGGGAACGCAACGCTATGGCGCTCGAGAAGAATGCCGCCGACGACGGCAGTGTCCAGCTTTCCTTCTTCCAGCTCGACGACCCCGTGCTTTCGTCCATAAGGGAGAAACTCGTCGCGGCCGACCTCAACAATATGACGCCTCTCCAGGCCTTCGACCTTTTGAGGGGGCTGAAGAGCGAGGTCGGAGCCTAGACTGCGAACAGCTCGCGGAGGACCTTGAGGGATTTCACCTCTATCCTGCTTTCGGTGTGATAGCTTAGGTAGTCGATCACCACGGCTGCCATATCGTTGCGCGCCTTCCCGTTGAGGGGGTGGGTCATAAAGGCCGCAAAATCCTCATTGATAAGGGTTTTCAACGTTTCCAGATACTCTCCGGCGAAGGGCATCAGACCTTCTGCCGAGGGGGCGAACCCCAGGGTGTAGCACAGTTCCAGGAGGAAGCGCAACGGATAATTGGAGTAGTTGTCCCCGAGATTCTCGAGTGTCACCATAATTTTCTCGCACCAGTCGAAAAGCCCGTCCTCGATGGCACCGTCTTTGATTGTACGGAAGAGGACTTCGCTCATAAATAGCGTTATCGAGTTTTTCTCGACGCTGCTTCTGACAGAGTCGAGGGTGTGGATCGCGACGGCGTTCCTGAGACGCCAGAGCTCCGACCTGGGATTGTCGACAATCTCCGCGTCCACCACCGACATAGGCATATACAGGGCCATCGTTCCGTGTTTCGGTACCGAGGTCACGAAACTCCGCCTGCCCCACAGGTCCGAGATGGTATGGACCACCAGAGTCTTTTCTCCGGTCTTTGTGACGGCGAGGATTATCAGTCGGGTAGAGAAAGTCATAATATGATGCGAAGATACGATTTATTAGTTAATTTTGCAGTTATGAAAAAGATATTGCTTGTTCTTGCAGCGGTCCTGCCGCTTGCCGCATCGGCCCAGTCCTCGGCTTTCAAGCTCGGGAAATGGACCGAGATACAGAATTCCATAGTGCGCGAGCTCAGCCGCGTGTACGTGGACTCGCTTCCGATGGACAGGATGCAGCGCGCCGGAATCGATGCGATGCTCGAGAGCCTCGATCCCTATACGATATATGTCCCGCAGGAGGAGAACAAGGACTTCCAGCTGATGATAAACAATTCCTATGGCGGAATCGGTGCAATCATCTACAAGCCGGACAAGAACGGCAACGTGATCATCAACGAGCCGTACGCGGACTCTCCTGCCTGGCTCAGCGGGCTGCGCTGCGGGGATGAGATCTACTCCATCGACGGTGTCAGCGTGAAGGGTCTCAATTCCAAGGAGTGTTCCGACAGGATGAAGGGCGAACCCGGCACGGTTGTCACCTTCGGCGTGAAGAAACTCCGCGGACCGGAGGAATCAGAGGTCAGGATAGTCAGGAAGAAGATCCACATTCCCGATATGCAGTATGCCGACCTCATCGAGCCTACGACGGGTTATATCCTGCTTTCCGGCTTTACGGAGGGCGTCGGAGCCGAAGTGAGGAAAGCTGTCACCGAGCTCAAGAAGCGCGGGATGAAGAAGCTCTTCATCGACCTTCGCGGCAACGGCGGCGGACTGCTCTCCGAGGCTGTGAACATCGTGTCCGCCTTCGTGCCCAAGGGCTCCGTGGTCGTGAGCGCCAAGGGCCGCAACTACAAGGCGAACTACGTCTGCAAGACGGACAAGGAGCCCATCGACACGAAACTGCCCCTCGTGATCCTTGTGGACTCGGGGTCCGCATCGGCGTCCGAAATCGTTGCCGGAGCGCTCCAGGATATGGATAGGGCCACGATTATGGGCCACCGCACCTTCGGCAAGGGCCTGGTTCAGAGCGTGACGCAGCTGCCTTACGGCGGCCAGCTCAAGGTCACCACGGCCAAGTACTATACCCCCAGCGGCCGCTGTGTCCAGGCGCGTGACTACTCCCACCGCAACGAGGATGGCAGCGTCGGTTTTATCCCCGATTCGCTGACCCACGAGTTCCATACCGCTTCAGGGCGTCCGGTGCGTGACGGAGGCGGCATCAAGCCCGACGTCACCCTCGACACTCTGCGCTACAGCCGCATCGTCTATTCCCTCGTCTATGGCGGCATCATCGAGCAGTATGCCCTGAAGTTCGTCAGGGACCACGAGACCATCCCTGCCGTCGAGGACTTCCATTTCAGCGACTATGACGATTTCGTGGAATACGCCGCGAAACAGAAATTCGATTACCGCTCCTCGGCGAAGACATATTTCGACAGGATGTGCGCCGAACTGCGCAAGGACGGTCTGGCCGATCAGATGAAGGACCAGATCGACGCGATGAACAAGGCCATCAATATGGAGAAGGAAGCCTTCCTGAGGCTCAAGAAGGACGAAATCCTTCCTTTCATCGAAGAGGAGATCGTCGTGCGCTATTACCTCCAGAAGGCCGGAGTACAAATAAAGCTGCGCTATGACACGCAGCTTCGCCAGGCCCTTTTAAGCCCGCTTATCTGATCCCGTACTTGGCAAGGATGTCAAGCAGGGGCTTTTCGATGCTCTGCTCCCAGAGGAAGTATCCGTGGTCGTCGGGATGGGTTCCGTCGACCGAGTACTCGTGGTCCTCGCTGGAGGCGTTGGGGTAGATGAAATATACGTCAGGGTATTTCTCCATCATCTGCTTCATAAGCCTCTCGGCCGTCTCCATCTTGGCTCTCTCCTTGTTGTCGTTGCTCTTGTTGAAGTTGCGGCTTTCGCGGTAGATGGTCTGCTGGAAGATCAGGGGCACTCCGGGATGGGCTTCGCTCAGCCTCTTGATGAATGGTTCGAGCCGCGCCTCGATCATCTTGGCATTGGGGTTCGAGAACGCATCGAACACGAAGGCGTCCGCCTTCACGTCAGCGAGCACGTCGGCGAAGTAGGGCTGCATCTTGCAGTTGCCGCTGCAGCCGAGGCTGAGCATCTGGATGCCTGTGCGGCGCTGGAACTGCATAGGATAGCTCATACCGGCGCGGCTGGTGCTGATGCCGTGGGTGAAGCTGGAGCCGAAGATGGCCACGCGGTGGCGGAAAGGCGATTCGAGAGGTTTGATGGTGCATCCGTCCTTGATGCCAACCTTGACCGAATATTCCTCGGAGTAGATGGGAAGGTAGAGCATACAATCCTTCATCGTCCCGTCCATATTGTTGATTAGTGTCACGTTGCTTCTGTTGTTCTTGCCGTGTACCTTCGCGGCGGCCCAGAGCCACCTTCCATCCTTCTTTATATAGAGGTCATACCCCCTGTCGGCAAGGGTCATCGTGGTGGAATGCTGGGCCTGGTAGCCGTATTCGGTCTTCACGCTTATGATAGGCGAGTCGGTGGAGAAAAGCACCGCCAGGCCGGCGGAACAGCGCACCTGCCTGTTCTCGTTTTTCGTGAAGCCCTTGTACACGCAGGTATCGACCCGGTGGTAGGGGTTCGGAGTGTCCATAATCTTTCCGATCAGGGTGAGATCGGAAGCCTCGGTAAAAGAAAAATCAGTTTTCTTTGGGTCCTGCGCTGCAACTGAGATGCAGACTGAAACGAAAAGCAGGAATGATATTATCTTCTTCATCATTGAATGTGGTTTTGTTTCGCAAAGATGGGGCTTTTTATTATATTTGTGTGTTAAAAATCAAAAAAATGTCGAACATAGAAAACCTTCCCAAAATCGCCAGTCAGGTACGCCGTGACATCGTGAGGATGGTGACGACCGCGAAGTCCGGCCATCCGGGCGGCTCTCTCGGCATCACCGACGTGATGACGGCCCTTTATTTCGAGGTGATGAACCACAAGCCGGAAGAGTGGACACGTGACGCGAAGTGCCGTGACGCCTTCATTCTCTCCGCCGGCCATCTCGCTCCTGTATATTATTCTGTCCTCGCGCGTTCGGGCTATTTCCCGGTTTCCGAACTCGGGACCCTGCGCCGCTTCGGTTCGCGTCTTCAGGGCCACCCCTGCGTCACGGATGCTCTCCCCGGCGTCTTCCAGCCTTCGGGCTCGCTCGGACAGGGACTTTCCTGCGCTGCCGGCATCGCTCTGGGCAAGAAGCTTGACGGCGACCCGGGGCGCGTCTACGTGCTCTGCGGCGACGGCGAAAGCGAGGAGGGACAGATCTGGGAAGCAGGTATGTTCGCCAAGTTCCACAAGCTTGACAACCTTGTCGCGTTCACGGACTGGAACGGCCAGCAGATCGACGGCCCGACCTCTTCCGTAGCAGGAATCGAGGACCTCAGCGAAAAGTGGGGCGCCTTCGGCTGGGACGTCATAGTCGCTGACGGCCACGACTACGCATCCATCCTCGATGCGTTCAGGATTGCGAAGAATGCCGACAGCAAGCCCAAGATGATACTTTTCAAGACGGAGATGGGCCACGGCGTCGATTTTATGGCAGGCACTCACAAATGGCATGGCAAGGCTCCCAGCGCCGAGCAGTGCGAGCAGGCTCTCGCCCAGTTGGAAGAAACCTTAGGAGACTATTAGTATGAAGCACTATATCGATCAGGGTAAAGTTGATACCCGCAGCGGTTTCGGAGCAGGCCTTCTCGAGGCCGGACGCCGCAATCCGGATGTCGTCGCAATGACGGCTGACCTCAAGGGCTCCCTCAAGATGGACGCCTTTGCTGCTGAATTCCCCGACAGGTTCATCCAGTGCGGAATCGCCGAAGCGAATATGGTCGGAGCCGCCTCCGGACTCGCTCTGACGGGAAAGATCCCGTTCTGCGGTTCTTTCGCCGAGTTCGTCTCGGGCCGCGTCTATGACCAGGTGCGCCAGGAAGTGGCTTATGGCCACACCAACGTGAAACTCGCATCCTCCCACGCCGGCATCACTCTCGGCGAGGACGGCGCGACACACCAGACGATGGAGGACATCGCCCTGATGAGGGCGCTCCCGGGAATGACGGTACTCGTGCCTTGTGACTACAACCAGACAAAGCAGGCCACGCTGGCCGCAGCCGAGTTCGACGGGCCCGTCTATCTCCGTTTCGGCCGCCCTTCGGTTCCCAACTTCACCGATCCCGACGAGCCTTTCGAAATCGGAAAGACATACAATATGAACCCGGGCACTGACGTGACCCTCGTCACCTGCGGCCATCTCGTATGGGAGGCCCTGAAGGCTGCCGAGATGCTCGAGCAGGAGGGAATCAGCGTCGAGGTGCTCAATGTCGCAACGGTAAAGCCGCTCGATGCGGAGACCATCATCGCTTCCGCGCGCAAGACGGGGAAGGTGGTGGTTGCCGAGGAGCACAATATGGCCGGCGGTCTCGGAGAGGCTGTCGCAGCCGTTCTCGCACAGTCCTGTCCGGTGAGCGTGAAGTTCGTCAACGGCGGAGACCGTTTCGGCCAGAGCGGAACGCCCGCGGAGCTGATGGTGGCCTACGGCCTTGACGCCGCCCACCTTGCCGAAGCCTGCCGCTAGGGGACCGGGTCATAGCCCGACCCGCCGCCGGGACGGCATCGGATTATCCTTTTGAATGAAAGCAGGAAGCCTTTGAGAGGTCCGTACTTCTTGAAGGCTTCCAGTGCGTATTGGCTGCACGTAGGAGTGAATCTGCACGTCGAGGTCAGCTTGAGGGGGGAGATGCAGACCTGATAGAACCTTATCAGGAGAATGAACGGAAACGAAAGGATACGTTTCAGCGTCTGTGCGGCGCTTGCGCGGTTCATAGAGAGCGGAGTATTTCAGCGACTTCCGCCTTTATCGTTTCGGTCGGGATCACTTCGGCGCAGTTGTAGAAGAAGAGCAGGTCCACTCCGCACCCGGGAGCGGGAATCGCTTTCTGGAGCCTGTACGATTCGCGCAGACGCCTCTTGAGGAGGTTGCGCTTTACGGCGCGCTTGAAGGTCTTCTTCGGCACGCTTACCATTATCCTGTTGAAATCCAGCCCGTTGGGAGCCTTACAGAATTTCAAGTGGGCGCTGTGTCCCCACTTGCCCTTCGAGACCAGTCCGGCCGCCGCGGTCTTGCCGCGCAGCCTTTCCTCTCGGGTAAGGGTATGGCGGGTGTCCTCCATCTTATTTCAGGGAGGCGAGGTAGAGTTCTATGGTTTTTGCTGCAGAGGGGGCTTCCGGGGTGGGACCCTGGACGTCAACCCTGAATCCGGCTTCCTGCATGGCGCTGACTATGCCTTTGCCGTAGCCCATCATCTTGATGTCGCCCTGCTTGAAATCAGGGAAGTTCATCTGGAGGGACTTGATGTCGGCCGGGTTGTAGAGCACGAGCATCCCGTAGCTGTCGATATCCTCGTCCTTCAGGTCCTGGGAAACGGGCTTGCAAACCGTTCCGAGGCTGTAGTTGAGTCCCGCCTTCTCGAAAAGAGACGTGATGGCGCTCGTGTTGGAGCCTTCGGTGGTGGTTATGAGGAACTTCTCTCCCTTGTGTTTCGGACCGATGAGGGCCACTACCGACTCGGGCTTGCCGTCACCGTAGAAAATCTTGCGCTGGCGGTAAACTATGTGCTTCTGGAGATACATAGCCACCAGTGCGGTTGTGCAGAAGTATTTCATTGTCTCGGGGACCTTGAACCTCATAAGGTCGGCGAGCTTGAAGAATGCGTCTATTGCGTGACGTGACGAGAACACCACGGCGCTGTACTCCGCAAGGTCGATGTGGAGCGCGCGGAACTCCCTGTCCGAAAGGGGCTCGATAAGGAAAAACGGCTTGAAAACTATTTCTGCGCCATATTTTTTCTGTATCGGCTCGTAGGGGGCTGCGTTGGTCGGCGTTTTCTGTGATATCAGTATCTTCATCCTTTGATCATTGCTATTCCGCAGACGGTCAGAGCCGCCGGCAGGATTTCAAGGGCGCAAAGATACAAAATAGTTGTCAATCCATTGCAATTCGACGCTAAAATTTGTCCCGAACGCACGATGGAGAAGAACCAGAACGCCGCTGTCTCCCATAGGATTACACTTCTGGAAATCTCCGCGCCCACGCCCGCCGTTGCAAAAACGCCCAGCGTAAGCAGCGCGGTGATCGACAATATTATCGTGAAATTCAATATCACGTGGCGCGAAGCCGTCGCCTGCTCCGAGGATACTTTCGCGGGAGCAAAGAAGGTGTATGCAAGCAGTTTCACCAGCAGGTATAGCAAGGGTACGCCGATGGTGGCAAGCGCCGACCAGTTGTCCGGCACCCTGTCGAAAAGCGGTCCGCGTATCAGGCCGATGCTGTCTGCGACAAGGCAGTAAGGGAGCAGGAAGGCCGCGAACAGCACGTTCCTCGTGCGCGACATTCCCATACTGTGTTCCAGATTCACGTTGCCCTTGGACCTGCCCAGGCAGGAAAGGAGGCTCGGGAACAGCTGGAAGAGGTCCTTGAGCGTAATGAGGACCATAGCGATGGCAATCACGCCGAGTATCCGGTTGGGGAGAAGGTCCCTCCACCTCAGGACAGTCTCTATCGCCTGTCCGGGTGTGGAGTCCATTTCCAATGCGCCGGGATTGAGAACCTGCAGGATCATATCAGTTTCCGCGTTTTGCGTTGTATCCCATACCCTGGAGTAGTGCGGTGACCTTGTCGCGCAGGTCGCCCTGGATGGTTATCTCCCCGTCCTTGGCGGTGCCGCCCACTCCGCATTTTGTCTTCAGCGTCTTCGCCAGCGCGGAGAGGTCGTCGCTTCTGCCGACGAATCCTTCGACCAGCGTGACCTGCTTTCCGGCTCTCTGGCGGCGGTCTATCCTTACCACCAGTCTCTGCTTCGAGGGCTCGAGAGTTTCCTCATCGGTCGAGGCCGCTGTCGTGTATTTGAAATCCGGGTTGGTGGAATAGACCACACCCAGCCTGCTTTTCCAATCGTTGTCTGACATAAAGGCTTATTTTTTGCAAAGATAAAGAAAAGATTGAGTATATTTGTGAGTTATGAGTGATAAGAAATTCAACATCTGGCACAGGTTGTGTGCGGTTTTCACCCTGCTCGTCTCAGCCGTGACCTACCTGCTTACGATAGAGCCCACCGCATCATTCTGGGATTGCGGCGAGTTCATTGCATCATCATACAAGCTTGAGGTGGGCCACCCTCCCGGAAACCCCGTGTTCCAGCTCTTTGCGAGAATCTTCACGATGTTCGGGGACAATATGCACGCCGCCGTGCTCGTGAATGCGTTGAGCGCCATCTGCTCCGCTCTGACCATATTCTTCCTCTACCTGACGATAGTCTGGTTCGCGAAGAGACTGATCAGTAAGGTGGGCGGATCGTATACCGCCGGCCAGGCCGTCGCGATCCTCGGCTCCGGCCTTGTGGGATCGCTCGTTTATTGCTTCTCCGACACCTTCTGGTTCTCCGCAGTGGAGGGCGAGGTCTATGCGATGAGCTCCCTCTTCACAGCCGCCGTCTTCTGGCTGATGACGATATGGTACGACCGTGCCGACGAGCCGCATTCCGCGCGCTGGATAGTCCTGATAGCGTTCCTTATGGGCCTTTCCATAGGCATCCACCTGCTCAACCTGCTCGCCATCCCGGCCCTCGTCTTTATGTTCTACTACCGCAGGAACGGAGACGAGCAGTTCGGCTTCGGCAAGGTCTGCAAGATATTCCTCGTGGGCGTGTTCATCCTCGCCCTCATCCTCTTCCTCATCATACCCTGGCTGCCGAAGCTGGCCGCCTACGTGGACCTGCTTTTCGTCAATGTGTTCGGGCTGCCGTACAACAGCGGCGCCGCCTTCTTCATGATCGCGGTGCTGGGCCTGTGCTTCTGGGGTATCTTCTCCACGATGAAGAAGGAAAAGCCGTTCTGGAACACGGCTCTGCTCTGCCTCACTACCATCATCATAGGCTTCAGCGTATTCTCCATAGACATCATCCGCTCCTGCGCGAAGACGCCGACGAACGAGTACCAGCCCGACAACGCCTTCACCCTCGTGCGCTACCTCAGCCGCGAGCAGTACGGCAGCACCCCTCTGCTCTATGGCCAGTATTACGATGCGCCTTATGAGCTGAAGCAGACTAAATACTGGGCTCCGCTCGACGGCAAGTACAAGAAGGTGGACGGTCCCGTGGACGCGAAATACGAATCCACCGGGAAGATGCTCTTCCCCCGTATGTGGAGCTCCGCCGGAGACGGACGCTATGAGGATTTCTACGCCACCTATACCGGCGGCAAGGGGAAGAAGATTCCGGGCTCGAATTACCGGAAGCCGACCCAGTCGGCCAATCTTTTCTATTTCTTCGACTACCAGCTGAACTGGATGTACTGGCGCTATTTCGCCTGGAACTTCATAGGCCGCCAGAACGAGGTGCACAGCCAGATTCCGGGAGACCTTTTCCACGGAAACTGGGAGAGCGGCATAGGCTTCATCGACCGTCTCCACCTCGGAGACCAGTCCGATGCTCCGGCCGTCCTCGCGGAGAACAAGGCGAAGAACCACTACTTCTTCCTGCCCCTTCTCCTCGGCCTTCTCGGCCTCTTCTTCCAGTTCGGTAAGGACCACAGGGGCTGCTGGCTTACCTTCCTTATGTTCTTTATGACCGGCATCGCGATAGTCATCTACCTCAATCAGCCGCCTTATCAGGTGCGTGAGCGCGACTATGCCTACGCCGGCTCGTTCTACTTCTTCAGCGTTTGGGCCGGTCTCGCCGTTGTTGCGCTTTACAGCTGGATAAAGGCGCTGATGAAGGGGCGCGACTCCGCCGTTGCCGCCACGCTCATCTCCGCCGCCTGCCTCTGCGTGCCCGTGGAGATGGCTGCCCAGAACTGGGACGACCACGACCGCTCCAACCGTGCCACCGCTGTGGAGATGGCCCGCAACTATCTCGAATCAGTCGGCCCGAACGGCATACTGATCACCCACGGCGACAACGATACCTTCCCTCTCTGGTATGCCCAGGAGGTGGAGGATGTCAGGACAGACGTGCGTATCTGCAACACCTCCCTGCTCGGTACGGACTGGCACATCGACCAGATGAAGTGGGCCTGCAACGAGTCGGCTCCTCTGCCGCTGACCGTGCCTCTCAAGCAATATCTCTACGGTACGAACGAATACATCCCCATCCTCGACAAGAGGGAGGAGGTGATGCCGATCTCCGACGTGATGAAGGTGTTCCGCCACCCCGAACTGAAGGTGCCTCTTTCCAGCGGAAGGAAGGTCGACTATATCCCTTCAAGGAAGATATCCGTTCCCGTGAACAAGGAGAACGTGATAAAATACGGTATTGTGGACGCGAGGTTCGCGGACAGGATCCCCGACGAGATGATACTCTCGATATCCCCCGACAAGGACTACCTCAGCAAGCCGGAGCTCTTTATGCTCGACCTGCTCTCCAACTACCAGTGGGACCGTCCCATCAACGTCCTCAACCAGGGCGGGGATATCAATATGGGTATCAAGGAATACCTCGTCTATGAGGGCTATTCCTACAAGCTCGTGCCCTTCAAGAACACCATAAAGACCCTCGAGCCCGGTTGGGTGGATTCCGAGGAGCTGTACAGGAAGATGACGGAGGTCTATAAGTGGGACGCCCTGTCAAGAGAGGACTATTTCGCTGATTATCAGAATAATTATACCCATCTTGGAGTGATGTCCGTAAGGACCCTCTTCCTTACCGCCGCCGAGGTCTTCATCAACGAGGGCCGCGATGACAGGGCTCTCGAGATGCTCGACAAGGGACTGGAGGCTTCAAGGGTGTATCCTCTGGAATCCATTCCCCTCGGTTTCGCGTCCAACGACTATATGGTCATCACCTATGTCGAGGACTACTACCGTCTGAACCAGGCTGAAAAGGCCCGTGCGCTTGCGAAGGAACTGGGTGAGAAGCTTCTGGAAAGCTCACGCTTCTATCTCGAGTTCTACACTTACGCCAAGGACGACTTCGAGCTCAGCGGAAGCTGCCTCTACCATCTTGCCGACGTACTGGAGAAGTACGGCGACCAGGAACTGTCCAATGCTCTGGTGAAGACATTCTCGGATATGGTCGACGTTGCCGCCGGGAATGTCGGAGAGAACTAGAGAAGCTTGTTCAGTGCGACCACGCCTGTATAGGACACTATGCAGGCGAATATGAATGCCAGGCACATCAGCAGCGTGAATGCTGCTCCCGGGCGCCTGTCTCCCATTACCGATTTCTTGTTGATGAGGATGATCATCGAAAGGATTACCAGAGGGAGCACGAACACCAACGTGACCTGGGAGGCTATCTGGGTGATTATCGGGTTTGTTCCGATGATGGGGATGGTGAGTCCGGCGAGTGCCGCGCAACCGGTCAGTATCTTGAATAACGGAGTGCCCGTCTGCATTTCACCCGCGCGGTAGTCGCTTATGAGTTCGGGTGCGAGCATCATTATGGGGAAGATCGAGGAAAGACCGGCGCTCAGAAGGCCCACGATGAAAAGAGCCACGGCAAAACGGCCGGCTATGGGCTCCAGCACGTAAATCATATCCAGGACCTTGTCTACGGCGATGCCGCGGGTGTGGAGCACACCCGCTGCGCAGATCATTATCGCGGCGCTTATGATGAAGGTCAGCGACGCGCTGACTGCCGCATCCCGTTTCTGGATCTTCTCGTCCCCCTTCTTCCAGCCCTTGGACTTGATGATGAGGGGCCTGATGACGAAGGTCGGAGAAGACATCGTCGTGCCTACGAAGGCCGCGATGAACAATCTGGAATCGGCGGATGACGGGATGGATGGTACGAATCCGCGGGCGATTTCTCCCGGAGCCGGCAGTTCTATGAACATCGAGATGATGAAAGACAGTCCCATAAGGGTGACCAGGATCGAGAGGATTTTCTCGAACGTGGAGTATGTCCCACGGTTGAGCAATATCCATACGGTGCCGGCAATGATGACGGCCATCGCGAGCACGATCCAGTATCCTGCGCTTTCGGACAGGCCGGGAATACAGATGTAAAGTATCTCCTTGACGGCATTGGACGTGATGTTCAGTATGCTGGAGAGGCTTATCCATTGGCTTACGACAAGTCCGGCGATGAGGATTACCGCCCACAACCTGCCCCCGCGAAGATTCTCCTTTACGCCGTGGATGGCGGTATCCCCGGAAATGATGGCATAATGGCCGTATGCCTGTGTCATAACCCAGGTGAAGAATGCACTTATTGCCAGGACCCAGAGGAACTGGGTGCCCCACTGGCTGCCCGCCTTGACCATCGAGGTCACGCTGCCGGTGCCTATCGTGAATCCGAGGCAGAAAAGTCCCGGTCCGACGAGTGCGATCCATCGGAGCAGGGTTTTGAAAATATTCCTCATTTTATAATTGCTTCAAACGGTGAATCCTTGGAAACATCCATCCAGAGTACCAGTTTGTCCGAGTCGTATTGTTTGACAATCCCTGATTTCCAGTCCTTGAGTTCATTCCCGTCAATCTCGACCTTCGAGGGCGCCTCCTTGTTCCAGTTCTCGAAAATGATGCACAAGCCGCAAACCGGACTGGCTTTTGACGCCGTGACCGACAGCTTCAGTCCTTCGGCTCCTGTAGTGTCCGGGCAGATATATGCCCTCTGGGTCAGGTCATATCCGAGCGGCTTGCCGTCAATGGATACGTCGGGATTGCGCAGCCAGGATTTGGCCAGGGGGACAAGCTCCGCCGCATCCTTGTCGGTGCAGCCGCAGAGCATCAGTTTGGTCATCTTGCGTTCATCGCGGTAGTAGCAGGCGTTGTACTGGGTGGCCGTATAGGTATGGGATGCGGCATCGGCGACGCAGGCATAACGCCCTATGACATAGTCCTGCGCTACCGGCCAGTGGTTGCGCCAGGGAAAGTCCGAGAACTCGGACCATCTGCCGGCATACCTGCAGATTTCCGGACCGTCGTGACCGTTTTCGTTCGCTCCCGCCCTGTCATCAAGAATCAGGAAAGGATTCCACCGGCTTTTCAGATATGTCACCTGTATGTTTGCTCCTTCGATCGAAGCCTCGTGTTGTCTGGCCTTTCCTTCGAAGTCCCATCCGAAAGTGCGGCTGCGCCCGTCCATTGCTGCAACGGACATAATCTTCTCTGCGTCAAGAACGTCCTCGGGCCTCTGGTCGGGATGCAGAACCTGCAGGCTCTGGCACCATTCGTACCAGTCGTCAAGATTGCTGCTCCATACATCCATTTTGCGCACGCCGACGCCGTCGGGATAAAAGATATATGTTTCTTCCGACCAGTCCCCCCACTGTGTCTCTTCGCTCTGGAAAGGAAATACCTGATTTACGCCCACAGGGGCATTCCTCCATAGAATCACGGTGCGGGCGGGCGAGTTTTCCAGAATGCGGACGGATGAGAAATCCGCGTGCTTGTCGCTCATCGATTCGGGACAGCCCCATCCGGTGACCGTCTTGCGCTCCACGAATTCATTGCACATCCAGTTGTCCTTTTCGGTCACGAAGCAGGGAGCATAGGAGATGCCTCTCCAGAAGACAACCCTTGACGGATTCCTCCCGCCGAAACCGACGACGACATCGGGGGTGTCCCCGCGCCACCTTTCATCGAAAGCCCTGTAATACTTCAGCGGTATATACCAGGCGCCGAAAGCCAGGTCCGAAGGCCCTGAAGGCAGACGTCTTTCCTCAAATGCAGGCGGGTCCGGCCTGAGGAACTTTTCCGACAATATCCTTTTATAGGATGTCTTGTCATTGAAGACGCATAATTCATCAATGGCTCCGTCGAAGCTGCTGTATATTGGAATGCTTTTGTTTTCGTAGAAGCTCGGGGTCCTGACAGGTGTTCTGCCTATATAGACAGGATATTCCGCCATATTGACGGACGGCGACTCGAGGGGCGTGAAAGACTGCTCTTTCCCGTCGATGGCAAGAAAAAGTCCTTCTCCGCTGCGGAAAAGGCACGTCAGCCTCGACCACTCCCTCAGCGGCAGCGTGTCCTTGCTTTCCACGTTCACCCATCTGCCCGCGCAGGCGGCGCTGAAATGGACACGCCCGAGCGCGTCCAGCCAGAGGGACCAGCCATCCGGTTTTTCATTGTTCACACGGCAGACAACGGGACACGGGCTTTTGGGAAAAGCCACGGGGCACACCCATACGTCGACCGCAAAACTTTTTGATGCCGGAGGGACCTCGCCGGCAGGGATCACGATGCGTGAATCGAAGCCGTCGAAGAAAGCGGCATTGCCGGCCACTCCGCTTACAGAGCCGTCATTGAAGGACAACTGCAGAAGCAGACCGGCGGAAAGGAGAAGGGACAAGAACATAAATCAGGAGAAAAGGCAGCCGCCGTTGATGTCCACGCCGTTGCCTGTAAGGTACGAGGATTCCTCGCTGGCGAGGTAGCATACCAGGTCGGCGACCTCCACGGCCTCACCCTCACGGCGCAGGGGGGCGCTGCGGTGCAATGCCTCGCGTCCTGCGGGAGCCGTGAACTTGTCGTGGAAATAGGTGTTGATCATTCCGGGGCATACTGCGTTGACGCGGATTCCGCGCGGGCCAAGTTCCTTTGCCATCGCCCTGGTGTGACAGAGCATTGCAGCCTTTCCGCAGGCGTAGATCGAGGATCCAGGGCCGCCGCCGTCGCGGGCCGCCTGTGAGGAAATGTTGACGATGCTGCCCTTGTCCATATATTTGAGGACTTCGCGCGTACAGAGCCAGCAGCTCTTGAAGTTGAGGTCGAGCAGGGTGTTGTACCATTCCTCGTCCTGTTCCTCGATCGTCTTGCGGCCCATTATGCCTCCGGCATTGTTCACGAGAATATCTATTTTCCCTCCGAACGCTTCTGCGGTGCGGGCGAACATCGCTTCGACTTCGCCGGCTTTCGTTACGTCAGCCTTGAAGAGTATTGCTTCTCCGCCGGCCTTGCGGACCATTTCCAGAGTCCTCTGCGCCTCCTCTTCGTTATGGCAGTAGTTTATGCAGACCTTTGCTCCCTCGGAGGCGAGCTTGACGGAGATGGCGCGTCCGATGTCTCTCGATCCTCCGGTCACGATGGCAACTTTTCCTTTAAGAATGTTCATAATAAAAAAACAAATGATGTTGTGTGCTCACACAAAAGTATGATAATTTTTTCGTAATTCAAAAATTTGCTGATATCTTTGCATTACAACCTATAAATATATATAATGGCACAACGGCTTACCATCAAACAAATAGCGGAATTATCGGGGGTCTCGGTCGGAACGGTGGACCGTATCCTCCATAATCGCGGAATGGTTTCACAGGCGGCGATGGATGCAGTGTCGGCCGTTCTCAAGGATAAGAAATACGAGTACAACATCCACACATCGGCCGTGGCCTTCAAGAAAACCAAGAAGGTCTTCAATATCATAATCTCGATCCCTCTTTCGGAAAAGGGCGAATACTGGGACCTTATCAAAGACGGGATAGAACGCGGCCTTTCCGAATACAATGACATCTCTGTCAACAGCAGGTTCATATTCTTCGACCAGTTCGACTCGTATTCCTGCAAGGCGGCGTTCGATGAGATTGCCGAAGCGGATTTCTCCGCCGGCATCTTCGGTACCACTTTCGCCGAAGAGACAAGAGCGTTGAGCCGGGAACTCGACAATCGTCATATCCCTTATGTCTTTGTCGACGGAAAGATAGATGGCACGAAGCCGGTGGCGACTTTTTCAGCCAACCAGACGGCCTGCGGACGCCTGCTCGCTCATCTTATAAGTATGTTGACGCCGTGCGGATCGGAAATCGGCGTGCTTCTGCCCCGCCGAAAGGGAACCCAGATGTCCACGAACTCGAGGATACGTCTCGAAGCGTTCAAGGATTATTTTGCCGAAATAGGGAAGGACACTGTCCTGAAAGAAGTTCTGTTTTCTACGGAAGGCAGGGAGAAAACGCGGGAGGATATCTCCTCATTCATAAAGGGGAACCCCGGCGTAAGAGGGATGGCCGTCGTTATTTCAAATGGATATCTGATTGCCGACGCATTGGCTGAAAGCGGCCACAAGGATATATGCCTCGGCGGATTCGATGTTACGGACGGAAACGTCCGCAGCGTCCGCGACGGAGGGATCGACTTCCTTATCAACCAGCATCCTGACCAGCAGGGATTCGCCGCCGTCGAGGCGACGCTCCACTATCTTCGGTACGGGGCTATCGATTCCGGTATGCTGAAGGACATACCGGTCGATATAGTCGTAAAAGAAAATTTACCGTATTAAATTTTGCAATTATCAGATTTTCTTCATTACTTTGCGCTACTGTGTGAGCACACACAAGCGTAAAAATTGAAAAAATACAACTTTTTTATATGAAAGGACTGAGATTATCAATAGCAATGGCCATCACCCTTTTTGCCTGCTGTTTTGAGGCTTCGGCTCAACGTACTCTTTCAGGAAAGGTCAGCGACACTTCCGGACAGGGGATTCCCGGAGCCGGCATAATGATCAGCGGAACGTCCAGGGGTACCGTTTCCGGCATTGACGGAAGCTGGACCCTTTCCGTTAAGGACGGAGACCTTGTCCTTGATGTCTCCTGCCTCGGGTACGCGTCTCAATCCGTGAAGGTTGCGGCCGGACTTGCGCGGGTCGATGTGGTCCTGGAAGAGGATAACTTTATGTTGGGGGAAACGGTTGTCGTGGGTTATGGTACGCAGAAGAAGGTCAACCTCACCGGAGCCGTGACGTCCGTCAAGGGCGATGAACTCCAGAACAGGGCGGCGTCGGATGTCACCAGTATGCTGCAGGGAGCCGTTCCCGGCCTGAACATCACGACGTCGACAGGTGTTATGAATGACACCCCGGACATAAACATCCGTGGCTATACATCCATCAACGGAGCCGGCCCTATGGTACTGATCGACGGAGTGGAGGGTGACCTCAGCCGTGTGAATCCCCAGGACGTCGAGAGCATCTCCGTCATCAAGGATGCTGCCGCAGCTGCCATATACGGAGCCAGGGCGGCGTTCGGCGTGATCCTCGTCACCACGAAATCAGGAGACTCTTCGGCGGAGAAGGCCGTCGTGCGTTATAATGGCAGATGGGGCGTTTCGACCCCGACGACAAGCACGGATTTCGAGACGCGCGGCTACTGGAGCGTATATACGATCAACAAGTTCTGGGGCGAGCGCTATCCGGGAGAGCAGTATCTCAAGTATAACGACAACGATATGAACGAACTGCTCGCCAGGGTGAACGACGTCACGGAGAATCCGGCACGTCCCTGGGTGGTCGAGGAGACCGTGGGAGGAAAGAGACAGTGGAAATACTACGGCAATACGGACTGGTATCACACCTTGTTCTCCGACGTCAATCCGCAATATCAGCAGAATGTCTCCGTCAGCGGCGGTGACAAGAACTTCAAGTATTTCATTTCCGGCACCTGGGACCGTCAGCAGGGTATCCTCAAGATCATCCCTGACGTGATGGACAAGTACCAGCTGAGAGCCAGGTTCGAGGCCAGGGTGAACAATTGGGTGACCATATCCAACAACACCGCATACTACGACCAGACCTACAATTATCTCGGCGGTGGCGGAACGGGCAGCCACATCGATACGATATTGTCGCAGGTGACGGCCCACGCCCTTCCCTGTTTCCCTCTCCAGAACCCCGATGGCACCTGGCTGTATTATTCCGATTATTTCGTGAACAGTTATGCTGTCGGGAATGCGGAGCATGCCAAGTTCTCCGAGGGCAAGGACAAGAAGATCGAGAAGAAGAACGAATTCTCCAATACGACGGAACTCAATGTCCAGCCTGTCAAGCAGTTGAGGCTGACTGCCAACTTCAATATCCGCAGGCTGCTGGAGCGTAACACTTCCAGGCAGACGAATATTACATACGGAATGTACCCCGGCGAGGAGCCCATAACCAGGACATCCGGATGGGGTGAGGACAAGCTGGGAGAATTGACATCCACCTACCGGTATATGTCGACGAACGTGTACGCGACCTACGATGACACGTTCAAGGAGAACCATCATCTTTCCGCTGTGGTCGGAGGTAACTGGGAGACCCAGTACACTCAGAAGATCGAGGCGATAGCCTATAACCTCATCTCCGAAACCCTCAACGACCTCTCCCTTGAAGGAACGGCAGAGGACGGCTCGAGCAAAAGGTATATCGGCGGGAGCCAGAGCGAGTATGCCCTTATGGGATTCTTCGGAAGGGTGAACTATGACTACAAGGGCCGCTACCTGTTCGAGGTCTCCGGCCGTTACGACGGCTCGTCGCGTTTTGCCAGCGGTCACCGCTGGGGATTCTTCCCTTCCGCATCCGCCGGCTGGCGAATCAGCGAGGAACCGTTCTTCGCCCCTGCGAAGAAAGTGGTGGACAACCTCAAGCTCAGGACCTCGTTCGGCTCGCTCGGAAACCAGGTGGTGAGCAACTATGCGTACATCAGGAAGATCAGTTCGTCCGATGCAAGTTATATGTTCGGAGAAGGAGCCCAGGCCAAATCGGCCGGCATTTCCGCCCCGAACGCCGGAGACCTGACCTGGGAGACGGTACGCCAGTACAACGTCGGCCTGGATGCCGGACTGTTCAAGAACCGTCTCCAGTTCACGGCTGAAGGATATATACGCAATACCCTCGGAATGCTTGTTGAAGGCTCGGCAATCCCCTCCGTTTACGGAGCGGACGCACCGAAGCAGAATTCGGCCAACCTGAGGACGCAGGGTCTTGAATTCTCGCTGGGCTGGCGCGACCAGTTCAATCTTTTCGGCCGTCCTTTCGGCTATTCCGTGTCCGCGAACCTCAGCGCCTACGATTCGTTCATTACCAAGTATGACAACAACCCCAACAAACTGGTCGATGACTACTATGTCGGACGCCATCTCGGCGAGATCTGGGGCTTTGAGGCCAACGAACTGTTCGCTTCGGATGTTGAGGCTATGGACTATGCCGATATGGTCGACCTGAGCTACATTACTACCGGAATGGGCTCCGGATGGAAGGCCGGCGACCTCAAGTATGAGGACCTGGACAGGGACGGCGCAATCGGCATCGGTGCCAACACCGTGGACGACCCCGGCGACAGGAAGATAATCGGAAACGAACTTCCCAGGCTTTCATACGGCATCAATCTCTCCCTGGACTATTGCGGATTCGACATCAGCGCCTTCTTCCAGGGCACCGGAAACCATTACTGGTACCCTCCCCGCTGGAGCTTCGCATTCTGGGGACCCTTCTCGAACCCTATGCAGTCGTTCCTGAAACGTGACTTCCTGAATGACGTATGGGATTACAACAACATCGACGCCTATTTCCCCAGGGCAAGAGGCTATCTGGCGGAAATCTCCGGAGGTTATCTCAACAGAGTGAATACCCGGTATCTCCAGAACTGCCGCTACCTGAGGCTCAAGAACCTTACCGTCGGCTACACCCTTCCCCAAAATATAAGCCGTAGGGCGAAGATAGAGAAGGTGAGGGTCTATTTCACCGGAGAGAACCTCACCTGCTGGTCACCGGTTTTCAATCATTGCGATTACCTCGATCCGGAAGCTATGCTGCACGACTCTTCAGAAAGCTCAGGCCGTTTCTTCTATCCTTGGCGCAAGAACTTTGTGTTCGGCGTTGAAATTCAATTCTAAACCGCGGAAGATATGAAAAAGATACTTTATACCATTATCGCGCTGGCACTTCTTTCAATGGCCGGCTCCTGCGAAAAGGCATTGAACAAATATCCTTTGGACGATCTGACGGAGGAGTCCTATTTCGAGACAGCGGTCCAGCTCCAGCTGTTTACGAATTCATTCTATTCATCGATACTCCCCGACGCGCCGTATGACGCGCAGAGCGACCTCACCATAGGGAACAATCCCAGCACCCTGCTTCTCAACGGCAGTTTCCGTACAGTCCCGGCGAGCGGCGGAAGCTGGTCCTGGACCACGCTGCGCAAGATCAACACCTGTCTGGGCAATCTTTACCGTTGCAAGGATATGGCTGCGGTCAAGGAGTATGACGCCCTGTGCAAGTTCTTCAGAGCCTGGTTCTACTTTGACAAAATCCAGAAATTCGGAGATGTGCCCTGGATCGACCACGAGCTCGCCTCGGATGAAGAGGCCCTTTATAACGCAAGGGACAACAGGGATGTCATCCTCGGTCATATGATAGCGGACATCGACGACGCAATCGCCGGCCTGCCCGCTTCGTACGGATCCGGCAAGACTTTCCGCGCCACCAAATGGGCGGCCCTCGCGCTGAAATCGCGTTTCTGCCTTTATGAGGGAACTTACAGGAAGTATCACGAGGGGGACATAACCCTGTGGACACTTCCCGCCGATGCGGAGCCGGCATCATACTACCTCGGACTTGCGGCCGATGCAGCCGAGGAGCTTATGACACTCAGCCCTCACAAGCTCTACAGCACGAACCATCCGGAGTACGACTATCAGAACCTGTTCAGCCAGTACGACGAGAACGTGGACGAGTACATACTCGCGATCGACTACGACTACAACTATAAGATATACCACGATGCCACGGGTTCCGCACTCCTGCCGGCCTGTGGCCGCACCAGCCCCACGAACGACTTCATCAACCATTATCTGATGGCCGACGGTTCCCGTTTCTCGTCCGTTTCAGGATGGCAGACCAAGACTTTCGCCGACCAGGTGAAGAACCGTGACCCCCGCCTGCACCAGACCATCAGGATCCCGGGTTACACCTACACCATCCTTGCCACCACGACGGCGATGTACTGCGACCTCGACTGTTCGCTTACGGGCTATTCGATCAACAAGTTCGTGATGCCGTCCGACAATCTGGTGCTGAACAATGTCAGGGGGTCGTCATACAACGATATGCCTGTCATCCGACTCGCCGAAGTCTATCTGAACTTTGCTGAAGCCAAGGCTGAACTCGGCACGCTGACGCAGACCGACCTCGACAAGAGCGTCAACAAGATCCGTCGTCGCGCAGGTATGCCCGACCTCGTGCTTGCTACTGCCAATTCCAATGTTGACCCGTTCCTGACATCAGCCGAGACGGGCTATCCGAACGTCACCGGAGCCAACAAGGGCGTCATCCTCGAGATCCGCAGGGAGAGGACGGTCGAACTCGCCCTCGAGGGCCTGCGCTATGCCGATATGCTGCGCTGGGCGGTAGGAGACAGGATCAACAAGGGTTTCTTCGGAATCTATTTCCCCGGAGCGGGAGAATATGACTGGAATAACGACGGCAAGGCCGACGTCTGCCTGTACACCGGCTCGAAGCCATCGTCCGCTGCTACCTTCGTTTACAAGATAGGCACCGACATCATCCTGTCCGAAGGCAGCAAGGGTTACGTCAATGCGCGTCCCGCATATACCTTCACCTTCAATCCGGAGCGTGATTACCTCTACCCGATTCCGACCAACGAAAGGGTGATGAACCACAGCCTGTTGCAGAACCCTGGCTGGAACGACGGACTCGATTTCTGATATAATAACATTTAAAAGATAATCATATGAAAAAGATTTGTTTTGTACTCGTGGCAATGTCCTTGCTGTTATCCTGCAACAAGACAGACGATCCCAAGGATGACCCTTCGGCAAAAGACGCAACGGCAGTCAGACTGTCGACAAGCGTTCTTTCTTTCGACGCGATTGGAGCGGAAAGCCAGACCATCAAGGTCTATGCTGACGGCAAGTGGGAAGCCGAAGGTCCGGAATGGGTCAATCTCGACCCGGCAAGCGGCAATGGTACGGTCACAGTAACCGTCACTGTCACAGACAACGAGAACATTGACGGACGTGTGGGAGAAGTCGTTTTCGGAACCCATCTGGCATCATCCACGACAAACAAGGCCACCATCCAGCAGAAAGGCGACAACAAAGTCACAATCAAGACTGGTCAGGAGCTCGTGGACTGGCTTGCAAAACTCAACGCGGAGTCCCTTGACGAAGCCGCTCTCGGCGCCGACATCGATATGACAGGCGTACAGTTCGTGTCCGCGGAGGCATTCTCCGGTGTCCTTGACGGAAAAGGTCACGCCATCAAGAACCTGACGGCCACTGGTCCTCTGTTCAAGGTCAACAAGGGTGAGCTCAAGAACATCGTGATCGATGAATCCTGCTCGTTCGAGCCCGACTCCACGGTGTTCGGTACCATCGTAGCCCGCAATGAGGGTATCATCAACGACTGCACCAACAAGGCGGACGTGGTGAGGAAGATAAGCAAAAACGCTTCCCCCTCGAACCATATGAGAAGCAACCTCATCGCCGGAATCGCCGGAATGTCCACCAGGGAGGAGACCATCAGCAACTGCAAGAACTATGGCGACATCTCCATCATCGTGACCGACAACGGCGGCTTCACCACCAACGGAGTGGCAGGTGTCATAGCGCTTACGGCAGGAAGCCTCTCCAACTGCGAGAACCACGGTGACATCAAGCTCGAAGGCGGCTGGCACGTCGGTCGCGCCTGCCCTGCACGTCTGGGCACTGACGGCAATCCCGACCCTGACGGGGAAATCACACAGGGTGAAATCTACACCACGAAGATTTCTTCCTCCGTCGGAGGTGTCGTCGGCTACATAGTCGGAGAACTCAGCGACTGTCTCAACACAGGCAATGTGTCCTGGATAGAGAACCAGGTTGAAAAGATCAACACTTCCCCCGCCAGAATGTTCGCCGGCGGAGTTGCAGGATCCTATTTCGGAAAGGTTACCAACTGCACCAATGAGGGCGTGTTCACGGTGAAGGCGATAGCCAGCGACGGTTCCGAGGTTACATCCCAGAACCATCAGCTTTGCGTCGGAGCCGTCCTTGGGGCGTTCAACAATCCTGCTAACGACGCTCACAGCAAGTGCAAGGGCACCGAAGTGAGAAATTGCGTCAACAAGGGGAAAGTGATTATGGATGCCTACACAAGCAAGAGCCAGATACATCTTGGCGGAATTGTCGGATATCCCAGCGGCCCCAACGAAATCGCCCAGGGCACGATGTACGACTGCAGCAACACGGGAGACATCGAAATCAGCGGAAAATCCAAATTCCGCGCCGGCGGTGTGGCAGGTGTGCCGTCCAATATGGAAGGATGCACCAACAAGAACACCATCACGATCCACGGCGGTCATTCCGATTCCTGTGCGGGCGGCCTTCTCGGCGGCCACTGGGGAGTGACGCAGCTCATAAAGAACTGTTCCAGCGAAGCGGCAATCACTTCCGAGGCCACGATAGACCTTGGCGGTCTTGTAGGCGACATCTCGAATCAGGCAAGCGACACCAACAAGGAAAAGGGCAATGTCTCGGCGACATTCGAAGGCTGCACTGTCAAGGGAAGCATCTCGCAGACCGGAGGAATTGTCGGAATGCTGGTCGGCTGGTGCGCCGGTGAATCAGTCAAGGTGACGATGGGCTCGTCCGCAACCCCGATCGAAGTGTCCGGAAGTGTCAACGGCACCACTCTTGTTCAGTCATCCCCGTTCAGTCTTTTCTGGGGAACCGGTTTCGAATCAAGCGTACACTCGGTAAATTATGTTGTCAAATAGATTAATCCGCACTGCGCTCCTGGTCCTTTCGCTGGGAGCGTTCTGTGCTTGTGGGAAAGAATCCGGCAATACAAAGAAAGAAACTGAAACCGCAGACCTTCTTGTCTGCAGTTTCAATATCCGTTATCCGGAACCCGCTGACGGCGATTACATCTGGGACAACCGGAAGGATGCCGTCTGCAAGTTCATCCTCACCCGCAAGCCCGACATCGTAGCGATGCAGGAGGTGGAGAAGGTTCAGGCGGAATATATCCTGAAGAAAGTCGGGGACGAATACGGACTGTACGGTATCGGCAGGGACACGGGGAAGAACATTCTCGAGTCCACGACCGACGAGACGTCCAAGACCATACTCTACAGAAAGGACCGTTTCTCCCTTGCCGGCAAGGGAACGTTCTGGCACAGCGACAATCCCAACCAGGTGATGGCGAAGAACGGCAGCAACGACTTCGGAAGTTTCCACCTTACTCATCGCAACGTCACAGGATGGCTCAAGCTGGTTGACGAAGAAAAGATGGGACGCACCGTGTGGGTCTTTGACACCCATTTCCAGAACAACAAGAATTGTACGGATGCTGCAGGCAAAAGGATGCTGCAGACAAACCTCCATCTCCAGATGGTGCCCGAAATCATCGGTGGTCCCATCGGTTCATCCTGCAAGGATGCTGTAATCCTGGCCGGGGATTTCAACGCCGTATTCTCCTCGGATGAATTGCAGAGGCTCCGCAACGTGCCCCTCGGCTATGCACGGGAAGATGCGGAAAGGTCAAGCCATCGCTCGACAATTACGGACAACGGCTTCGGACATCCCGGGAACATAATAGACCATATTTTCTTCTGCGGCCCCCTCAAATGCCTCAACTATTCAGTGGACAAGAGGGACTACGGGATCCTGTATATCTCCGACCACTATCCGATACTGTCGGAGTTCTCCTACACGGATAAGTAAAAAATGGGGATTGATAAGTTCAATATAATACCGCACCAAAGTGTGTGCGGGCACAATTAATAATAAAAAAGTATGAAAAAAATTTTCTACACTGTTATCGTTCTTCTTTCGCTGTGCCTTATTTGGTCCTGCGCGAAAGAACAGATTACAGACACCGGCGAGGAAACCGAGCTGGTTGTTCCGGACGGCTACGAGATCGTGGAATTCCAGGTTGCTTCGGAAACGGCCAAGACCATTTTGGGGGGCGAAGGCAATACGAGGCCTGTGGAATGGGTTAAAGGGGATGTTATCGACATCTTCTGGACGCCCGTTGGTGAAGAGTCCGGCACGATTACAGCCACGGCGACAGCCGCCGGTCCTATCACTCAGTTCAGAGCTGTTGTACCTGAGGGCGTTACGGATTTCTATGCGACTTATCCGGCAGGAGTCGGCAGTTATGCCGAAGGACAGTTGAAGGTCAGGATGCCGTCTGAATTCGACGGTACGTTTGCGGCGTCAAACCTTATGGCGGCGAAACTCAGCCGCACCGGGGCATCCGTTTTCCAGAGCGTTGTTTCGTTGCTCAGGTTTGAGGTTACGGACCCTGATGCCAACTCGATACGCGTGTCCTGCCGCGATACTGAAGTCGCCAAGGCTCTCCGTGGAGTCCTGCCCGTATCTTTCGATACTGACGGAATTGTTTCAGTAGGAACGGATACGCGTACCGGGGACAAGACAGGTGACGACAACGAAAAGATGAGTTTTGCCGGAGCCGGCGTCTATTATCTTCCCATTCTGGCCGATAAGGAAATTCAGGAAGGCCTTTTTGTGGAGTACTTCAAAAACAACATCGTCATTGCTTCTCTCGACGTCGATTTCAATTTCCAATTACGCCGTTCATACGTTGCAGACTTCGGTGTGATCGAGAACATTATGACTCCAGTAGATCACCACGAATATTACGTCACGATTTCCGGAAACGGCAAGAAGGACGGCTCATCCTGGGCCAATGCGTTCGGAGCCACGGAGTTCAAGAATATCATTACGAGATATGCTCCTTCCGAGTATAACAAGCAAACCGCTACTGAGAAAGAAAACGCCTTGCGCAATGCCATTTTCTATATTGCTGGCGGAACGTACAACCTCGGAGATGTGGTTGACCTTGGCTTCAGCAACCACTGCACACGTTTCATTAATTTCACTTTTGACGGCGGATACGTGTCAAGCACCGGCGCCAAGAATGTCTCCGGCAACCCTACCATAATAACAGGTGGTGACAGCCATTGCGTATTCAAACTTTCAAGGTTTGCCGATCTCGGTGTCATAGACTGCAATTTCGAGCATTCCAGTGGAACAACAGGAGGTGCGGCTGCCGTGCGTATAGATTCCAAATACGCTCGTCTCACTATGACACGCTGCAATTTCAGCAACAATGCCAATACCGCTACGGCCGGCGCTCTCAGCCTCGGCTATGGTACGGCAACTCTTACAGACTGCGGATTCTATGACAATACCGCCACCTACGGTGCTGCAATCAGCATAGACAACGGTGATGATGCCGCTATATATCAGACAGGCGCCATCAATATAATCGGGTGTACCTTCGACGGCAATCACGCCTTGACGTCCGGAGCGGCGATCCGTCTGAACTCGGGCGGACCGGTATCTGTTGAGAACTGTACTTTCACGGACAATTCCGGTGACGATGCCGGTGGTGCTATGATTGTTACCAATGCCAAAGAAACGTTTACTGTAACTAATTGTACTTTCGGTACATCCGGCAAAGGAAACACCTCCGGCGGTGACGGCGGAGCCGTGCGTATCGCGAACGGTTCGGTCAATGCCGTTTTCGACGACTGTACTTTCACTGACAACAGTGCTGCGAATGCCGGCGGAATTTCACTCCAGACAAGCGTTTCCGGCACGGTTACCGTCGCCGGCGGCTCGGTCACGAATTGTTCCGCTTCGAATAACGGCGGCGCAATTTATCACGGTTCAGGTACGCTTGTGGTTGACGGCGCGTCCTTTGACGGATGTCACGCCGACAAATTCGGTGGCGCTTATGGCACTACCGACTCCTCTGACGGAAATGCCCGGTTCAAGAACTGCGATTTCGGCAAGGTGACCCGCAATACCGCATTGGAAAGAGGTGGCTGCATTTCTTCGAACAGTCCGAACGTCACGACGACATCGCATGCTTTCACGGACTGCTGGATTTCCGGACAGGTCGTCGGTGGTAGCAGTGATGTCAATGGCGGCGGAGTCAGAGTGGGGGGCGGCGCCTCTCCGGCCTTTACACGCTGCACGTTCGACAATTGCTCTGCGGAGGATTCCGGTGCCGTTCATATAGCAGGTTCAAGTGCACCCAGCTTTACGCACTGCACATTCAGCAACTGCGAAAATGTGGGTTCCTCAAAAAATGGCGGTGCTGTCAGAATGAGCAGCGCTGCAACCCATCCTACGTTTACCAGCTGCCATTTCATCAACTGCGTAAGTTCATACCGTGGCGGTGCCGTTTATTCCGAGTCCACTTACACTGGCGGGATCACTTTCAGCGGCTGCGAGTTCGAGGGCTGCTATGCACCCGATAAGGGTGGCGCGCTGGACCTCCGAAGCGGTCAGCCCGCTGTCTACAACATAACCAACTGCAACTTCCACGACAATTATGGCCCTTGGGGAACATTGTATTCATACTCAAGCTCCAGCGAGAATCGGATTACCCTGAATGTTGACGGATGTACGTTCAAGGACAACCTCGGGCAGACGAAGAATGACAGCGCCTGGCAGAAAGGTGCAGCAATATATCCAAGTACCAGATCCACTGTCAATATCTCCAATTCGGAATTCAACGGGAACGTTGCCGGTTCAGGGCCTGCGGTATATCTCGCTTCGTCAACGACGGAAGTTCACTGCACAAACGTCAAATTCATCAACAATGAGGCGAAAACGAACGGCGGAGTTTTCTGCACGGGCGCCGATGGTACGAAATTGTATTGCAACGGAGCTACGTTTGACGGGAACAAGGCTCAGTTGAGTGCTGTATATTACGCAAACAATGCTGTCAATTGCGCGTATTTCAATTCCTGTGTATTCAAGAATAACCACTGGACTTCCAATTATGGCGGAGTCATTCGTGCGGAAGAGAGCAAAACAATCAAGTATGGCTTCAATAACTGCTCTTTCCTCAAGAATGTTTCCCAGATCAGCAGCGTCTCGAATAATTATGTCGGGTGCTGGTTCAATCTCGGAAATTTCAGCGGATCCATCCTCTTCTCCAATTCCAGCATTACGGGCCAACCGGAAAACGATCCTACAAATAACGGCGTCAAGGCCAGCGGATTTATGCGTGTCGAGAAGATGTCTACGGCAAACAGGTTGAAATTTGTCAATACAATCATCGCAAACACAAGAAATAGCGGCACAACGTATGGTGCCTCATTCACGCTGCGTTCAGGCTCCGCCGGGTACTCACCTAACTTCAATGCGAACTGGTGTATCTTCTCGGATTGGGTAAATCAGTCCAATGCTTCCGGCTTGACCCTGACCGGAACCGGGAATCTTGGTGGTGACCAGAGTACGCACGTGCTCGGTAATACAACCTGGTTCCCCGGCTGGGGCTGGAAGAAACTTCCTGGTACTACTGATTATGACTATGCGGGATTCACCAGCCTGCCTGCGCAATTCACTCCGACGACCCTTGACAATGTCAATGCAAAGATTCAGGAGGAGGACTCTGCTTTCTATGACTGGTTGTCATCGATAGGCGCTCTGAATAAGGATATACGCGGATACACCAGAGCCGCCACTACCTGGCCCGGTGTTTATGACAAGAACGCCACAAACTAATGATAAGGGATTATGAAAACGAATAAAATACTTTTGTTTGCGGCGCTTGCAATGGCCTGCGCCTGCAGTAAGAATAATCCGGTGGGACCTGACCCATTACCGGATGACGGCTATGTGAGCCTCAGAGCGGATATGGAGGCATCCAAGAGCGCCTTGTCCGGGCTGGATGTCATCTGGCAGGAGAACGACTCCATCAGGGTGTTCAGCAACAAAGATTATAATGGAACCACGGCATTCCTTCGTTCAGGGGCCGGTACCAAGTACGGTGCCTTTGATAATCACGTTGACGGTAAGCCGATAAAGGTTCTTGAAGGCAGTACCTTCTATGTATGTTTCCCTGCAAATTGTTACACTGTTGATGATACCGGTCTCACGCTGCAGCTGCCTTCTTCCATAACCCGTCCCGATGAAGGTGGGTTCGGTCCGGAGTCAAACCCCTGTTTCTGCTGCTGCGACAAGGTTAGCGGTGGCGCATCAGTGTCTATGTCCAATCTCTGCGGTTTGGTCAAGATATCCCTCAAGGGCGACATTACCATTACGGAACTACGTATGACTCTGGACAAGGATATTGCCGGAAACGCTCATTTCGCGATGCCTTCGAAGGGCGACAAACCGGCTCCGAAAATCACGTCGAACGGTTCAAGGACGATTTCGCAACATTGCGATGCCGTCAAACTGAACGGTTCTATCGGCACCGATTTCTATTTCGTGGTTCCGGCGGATACGTACAATTCCATTTCCCTTACGGCGGTGAACCATCTCGGTGTTCCTACGACATTGAACAAGCCGTCTTTCAATTTTACAGTCGGCAGGTCTGCCATTACAACCCTTTCTTCCACTCTTCCTTCAGACGGAATCGCTGGAATGATAGAGAATATGACGGTAATCAATTACACAGATGCGACATCAGGCATAGTCCGTGAAGAAATGGATTTCGTTTCTTTCAACATCAAGACTCAGTCGGATGACGCAGACTTGGCAAGCCAGCAAAAATGGTCTAGCAGGAAAGCCGGTATATTTGATTTCTTCAACGATGCTGACAAAAATTACCCGATAATCGGCACCCAGGAAAATGAGTACCGACAGAGAAAGGAGATTGCTGATAATTGTACCAGCTATTCCGTGTTCGGATACGGCTCCGAATACGGCAAGGACCAAAGTGGCACGGGAGGCCCGATATACGCGAGAGAAAATTACAATGCCGATTCAGGCAACTATATCTTCTATCGCGCAGCAAGGGTTACAAAACTTGACGGCGGAATATTCTGGCTGTCCAGCACGCCTTCGAAGATTTCCAAGTTCTCCGCATCCAAGCATTACAGGACCTGCGTATGGATCAAGTTCAGGTCCAACTTGACAAATCAGGAGTTCTATGTGTTCAATACCCATCTGGACAACTCTTCCGACGCTGTCAGGGGACAGCAGCTCGATGTCCTCTGGGCGCAGATGAATGTCATCAACGCGGATGCCCTGCCTATGGTGCTTATGGGTGACCTCAATATGACCACAACCGGCTCGTCTCTCGAGATATTCAAGAATTCCGGCAAGATGATTTTCTGCAGAAACAAACTGAACGTCTGCTTTGATGATGAGCACAAGAGCTACAATGCCTGGGGTGGCAACGGCAGTAATATAGATCATATCGCTTTCAGCAATCTGTACGGAGTAAAACAATTCCAGACAGATATTAGTGAGCACGCCGGGGTGACCTATATGTCCGATCACTATCCCATCATTGCCACTCTTGCATTTAACCCTGTAAAAGTTGACTGATGATGAAAAAGATATATTATGCGAGCCCTGTAATGAAGGTGTTTTCTGTCCATCCCAAAACCAGTTGTCTCCAGTCCTCGGTAAACAGTAGCACTTCCACTGAAGGGTTTACCAATGGAGATACTTCAGATCTCGGAGAGGATTGGGACTAGATTTTTCAACAGGCGAGGCTTACCTCGCCAGCCTGACGAATATGGAGAGCGGGAGAATCTTGCCGAAGCCGTCGCGCAGGGCGAGTTCTCCGCTTTCCATTTGTCCTTCTCCTTCCTTGAGGGCGAAAGCCTGGCGTACGATGGTCTCGCCGAGCGCGGCGGAGTAGCCGTTGGAATAGAGGTTGAGGACCATAAAGGAATTCTTCGGACTCAGGATGGCGGCGACGTTCTTCAAAAGGCCGAAAAGGCACTCGTCAAGCTTCCATTTCTCCCCGTCCGGTCCGTGGCCGTAAGCCGGGGGGTCGAGGATTATGCCGTCATAGACGTGTCCGCGGCGCGCCTCCCTTTCTGCGAATTTCATCGCGTCTTCAACGACCCAGCGTATGCCGTCCAGACCGCTGTTTTCCATATTTCCGCGCGCCCAGGTGACCACCTGCCTCACTGCGTCGAGATGAGTCACGTCCGCTCCCGCGGCTTTTGCGGCAAGTGACGCTCCGCCGGTGTAGGCGAAGAGATTGAGTACTTTCGGGCGCTCTCCCAGCGTCTGCGCGAGACTGCGCGTGCGTGAGTAGATCCACTCCCAGTTGGGTGCCTGCTCCGGGAACACGCCGACGTGCTTGAATGCCGTCAGGCCGAGGCGCAGACGGAAGGACGGGCTCTCCGCTCCGTCCCCGGGGTAGCTTATGAACCACTGGTCATCCATCTTGCGGAGCCTGTTCCAGGTGCCGCTGTCCTCTTTTCCCGCCTTGCCGAAACCGGCTCCGGGGCTGAAGATGGTGTTGGCCCGCTTCTGCCATTCGCGTTCGCTCAGGGACGGTGTCCAGAGCGCCTTCGGCTCGGGACGGGAGAGGGTGTAGGGCCCGAAGCGCTCCAGTTTCAGAGCGTTTCCGCTGTCGAGGAGCTCGTAATCCTTCCAGGCTCCGGTGGGGAATTCTATGGTCATATCTTTCTGTTTGTGGCGGCAAAATTAGGAATAATTGGGGAATTTACCGCAAAATGAGTATCTTTGTATGATTTGTGCGCCCGTGTGCGCGAACAGGAAAATATTATCAAACAAATACAAAACACTATGCAACAGTTCATCGACAAGTATGATTTCGCCGGCAAAAAGGCAATTGTCAGGGTTGACTTCAACGTTCCTCTGAATGAGAATTTCGAGATTACGGACGACACGCGTATCCGCGCCGCCATCCCCACCCTCAAGAAAGTGCTCGCTTCCGGCGGTTCCCTCATCATTATGTCCCACCTCGGACGTCCGAAGGGATTCGATGCGAAATATTCCCTCAAGCACATCGTGGACCACGTGTCCCTCAAGCTCGGCGTTCCCGTGAAGTTCGTTCCCGACTGTATGAAGGCACAGGAGGAGTGCGCAGCGCTCAAGCCCGGTGAGGTCATCCTTCTCGAGAACCTCCGCTACTACGCAGAGGAGGAGGGCAAACCCCGCGGACTCGCAGAGGATGCAAGCGACGAGGAGAAGAAGGCCGCAAAGGCAGCTGTCAAGGAGAGCCAGAAGGAGTTCGTGAAGACCCTCGCATCCTATGCTGACTGCTACATCAACGACGCCTTCGGCACCGCACACCGCGCCCACGCTTCAACCGCCCTCATCGCCAAGTACTTCCCCGCCGACAAGATGTTCGGCTATCTTATGGAAGGCGAGATCAAGGCCGTCGATTACGTGCTCAAGAACGCACAGCGCCCCTTCACCGCAATCATCGGCGGTTCCAAGGTGTCAAGCAAGCTCGCCGTTCTCAAGAACCTCGTCGAGAAGGTTGACAACCTCATCATCGGCGGCGGTATGGGCTTCACCTTCGTGAAGGCCCAGGGCGGCAAGATCGGCAACTCCCTCCACGAGGACGAGCTCATCCCCGACGCTCTCGAGATAATGAACGTCGCAAAGCAGCGCGGAGTCAATCTCTGCATCGCTACAGAGTGCGTCTGCGCCAACGAGTTCAGCAACGAGGCCCGGAGCCAGGTCGTTCCCATCAACGACATCCCTGACGGCTGGGAGGGTATGGACGCCGGCCCCGCATCCGTCGAGGCCTGGAAGAAGATCATCTCCGAATCCAAGACCGTCATCTGGAACGGCCCTGTAGGTGTGTTCGAGATGCCCAACTTCGCAAAGGGGACCCTCCAGATTGCTGAGCAGCTCGCAAAGGCTACTGCAAACGGGACCTATACCCTCGTCGGTGGCGGCGACAGCGTTGCAGCCGTTACCAAGATGGGTTATGCAGACAAAGTAAGTTACGTTTCTACCGGCGGTGGCGCAATGCTCGAGGCCCTCGAAGGAAAGGAACTCCCCGGAATCGCAGCTGTACGTGAATAATTACGATGTCATAATAATCGGTGGCGGTATCACAGGTGCTGGTACCGCCCGTGATTGTGCGCTTCGTGGCCTCAAGACGCTTCTCGTCGAGCGCTACGACATAGCTGACGGAGCATCGGGCCGCAACCACGGCCTTCTCCACAGTGGCGCACGTTACGCTGTGAATGACCCTGAGTCCGCAGCCGAATGCATCAAGGAAAATATGATAATCCGTCGTATCGCTCCACATTGCGTCGAAGAGAACGGCGGACTCTTCATCACCCTGCCCGAGGACTCTCTGGAGTACCAGGCGAAGTTCGTGGAGTGCTGCCGCGCCGCCGGGATAGAGGCTGAGCCCATCTCTCCCGAGGAGGCCCTGAAGCTGGAGCCTTCCGTGAACCCGGCCCTCATCGGAGCAGTCAAGGTTCCGGACGCTTCCGTGGACCCGTTCCGGCTGACTATGGTCAACGTGCTGGACGCGAAACTTCACGGTGCTGACATCCTCACCTACCACGAAGTGACCTCCTTCATCAAGGAAGACGGCCGCGTGGTCGGCGTCAGGATGATCGACCACTGCGGCGGGGACGCCGAGGTGGAAGTGCGCGGAAAGCTCGTCGTCAATGCGGCGGGCATCTGGGGCCAGCAGATTGCGCAGATGGCCGGAGCCACGGTCACGATGTTCCCTGCGAAGGGGGCGCTCCTGATCTTCGGCCACCGTGTCAACAATCTCGTCATCAACCGCTGCCGCAAGCCCGCGAATGCCGATATCCTCGTCCCCGGCGACGTGGTGTGCGTTATCGGGCCCACCTCCGACAAGGTGCCTTTCGAGCAGTGTGACGATATGAAGGTCACTCCGGAAGAAGTGGCCCTGCTGCTTGAAGAGGGCGCGAAACTCGCACCTTCGCTCGCCACGACGCGTGTCATACGCGCCTATGCTGGCGTCCGTCCCCTCGTTGCAGCGGAAGGCGACACGACGGGCCGCAACCTGAGCCGCGGGATAGTGCTTCTCGACCACGAGACGCGCGACGGCATCCCCGGCTTCATCACAATCACCGGAGGCAAGTTGACGTCATACCGCCTTATGGGCGAGATGGCGGCCGACCTCTGCTGCAAGAAGCTTGGCGTGAACGCTCCCTGCCGCACGGCCGAACTGCCGCTACCGGGAGGCGAGAAGAAGGATTTCATTCCTTCCGGTGCTTCTCTCGGCAGGAAGGCGGCATACAACCGTCAGGGCAGCTTCGCTTCGAAGATCGAAGGCGGAGAGGAAGTGATATGCGAATGTGAGCAGGTCACCCGCGGAGAGATAATCTATGCGGTGAAGGAACTGGGCGTCCGTACGCTCAAGGACCTGCGCCGCCGCACCCGTGTCGGTATGGGCACCTGCCAGGGCTCCTTCTGTATGAAGAAGGCCGCCCAGGCGCTTGCGGATGCTCTCGGGACGCCGGAAAAGGCGGACGAACTGCTTGAGGAATACGTTACCGAACGCTGGAAGGGAATCATTCCCGTGGGCTGGGGCGACACGCTCCGCGAGGCGGAATTAATGAGAAGACTATACGCGAAATGAAATTCGATGCAGTAATAATCGGAGGAGGCAAGGCGGGTTTCGCCGCAGCCTGCAAACTTCAGGAGGCCGGGAAGAAGTGCGCCGTGATTGCGCGCGGACGCAGTCTGCGGGACACGGAACGCTTCGTTTTCGTCGAGTGCGGAGGAACGGTCCTTAACGGCGATGTCGCCACAGGCGGTGTCTGGGACGGCCCGAGGCTTGTCGGCGTGACCACGCGCAACCTTGCTCCCACCCTGCTGGAAGCGGACAACTTCATCCTTGCTACCGGCAAGTTCTTCAGCAAGGGCCTGGTTGCGACGATGGACAAGGTCACGGAGCCCGTGTTCGGCTCGGACGTCGAGTTCGACGAGGACAGGACGAAGTGGTTCAACCCCGACTTCTATGGTCAGCAGCCCTTCGAGCTTTTCGGCGTCAAGACGGACGGGGAGCAGAGGGTCAGCATCGGTGGAGTGATCTCCGAGAACCTCTACGCCGCAGGCGAAATCCTCGCCGGAATCGGCGGAGTGGGCGCGGAGAACAATGAAAAGATAGAACAGAGCGCCATTGCGGCCGCTCAGCGGATACTGGAGAAATAAGCGATGCAGGAAAAGAATATAAGCACATTCAATCTCGAGCAGTGCCTGAAATGCGGCATCTGCGTGGACGCGTGTCCTATGCTCGAAGTCAATCCCGCCTACAAGGGACCAAAACAGTCCGGTCCTGACGGGGAACGTTATCGCCTGAAGGCTCCCGTGTTCTATGACGAGGCCTTGAAATACTGCCTGAACTGCAAGCGCTGCGAGGTGGCGTGCCCCTCCGGCGTCCAGGTCGGAGACATCATCCAGGCCGCGAAGCTCAAATACGGCAAGCGTGAGCACGTGCTGCGCAACAATATGCTCGGAGGTACCGATTTCGTCGGCCCGCTCGCGTCGGCATTCGCGCCCATCGTGAACCCGATAATCCACACCAAGGCCGCTGCAGCCGCAATGGACTGCGTGCTGAAGATCGACCACCGCCGCGTGTTCCCGTCCTACTCCAGCGAGAAGTTCGAGAGCTGGTTCAGGAAGCACGTGCAGGCTTCACAGGCTTCCTACAAGCGTCAGGTCAGCTATTTCCACGGCTGCTACGTCAACTATAACTACCCTCAGCTCGGCAAGGACCTGGTGAAGGTCCTCAATGCCGTCGGGATAGGTGTGAACCTGCTCGAAAAGGAGAAATGCTGCGGCATCGCCCTGATCTCGGGCGGCAACGTGAAGGCAGCGACGAAGAAGGCCGTGAAGAACATCGCCTCCATACGCGCAGCCGGGATGCCGGTCGTGACCACAAGTTCGACCTGCACCTTCACGATGCGTGACGAGTACCCCCACCTCCTCGGTCTGGACAATGCGGACATACGCGATTCGATCGCTCTCGCGACGCGCTATCTCTGGAACCTCTATGAGGCCGGGGAAATCAGGTTCGCGTTCCGCCAGGACTATCGCAAGAAGGCTGTCTATCATACCGCCTGCCATATGCAGAAACTCGGCTGGGGTATCTATTCCACGAGCCTCCTGGGCCTGATACCCGGACTCGATATGAAGATACTCCGCGACAACTGCTGCGGCATTTCCGGCACCTACGGCTTCAAGAAGGAGAATTACGAGTACTCCCAGCAGGTCGGAAGCAAGCTTTTCGACAGGATTGCGATGGTCGACCCCGAAGTGGTCGTGACTGACTGCGAGACCTGCAAGTGGCAGATAGAGATGAGCACGGGCTATCCCGTCCAGAACCCCATCTCCATTCTTGCGGATGCGCTCGACGTGGAGAAAACCAAAGAAATCAACGGCTGATGGATACAGAACTCAAGAACAGGCTTGCCGGGATAAAGCACATCGCCCTCGATATGGACGGCACCATTTATCTCAGCAACACCATATTCCCCTTCACCATTCCGTTCCTCGAGAAGCTGACGAGGATGGGAATCACCTATTCCTTCCTCACCAACAACCCGACCAAGTCGCTCGATGACTATCTCGGAAAGTTAAGGAAGATGGGCATCGACGCCACACCGGACCAGATGTACACGACGACCATCGCGATGATAGACTATATCAGGTCCCATTATCCCGATGCACGCCGGCTCTTCATCCTCGGCACCCCCTCGATGACCTCTCAGTTCGTCCGGGCCGGTTTCGAGATCGTCCCGGCAGACCCTGACGACATCCCTGACATAGTCATAGGTTCGTTCGATATGACGCTGACCTACGAGCGTCTGTGCCATACCGCCTGGCTCGTCTCCCAGGGCATTCCCTATCTCGCGACCAATCCCGACAGGGTATGCCCCACCGACCAGAGGACGGTCCTCGTGGACTGCGGCTCGATCTGCAAGTGCATAGAGCACGCCACCGGCCGCAAGCCGGATGTGACTCTCGGCAAGCCGGACCCCAATATGCTGCTCGGCATCAAGGAGCAGCACGGACTCGAGGCGTCGCAGGTAGCAATGGTCGGAGACCGCATCTACACGGATATCGAGATGGCCCACAACGCTGGTGCATTCGGTGTGCTGGTGCTCTCCGGCGAGACCACCCTCGAGGTTGCGAAGGCAGCCCCGAAGCAGCCAGGCCTCATCTGCCGCGACATCGAGGAATTCGGCAACCTTCTTGAAGAATCCAGAAAATGATCACACAACTTTTTATCCACTGGGGTCCCGATCCCGCAATCTTCAGGCTCGGCAGTTTCGAGTTCCGCTGGTACGCCGTCCTGTTCGTGGCCGGCTTCATTATCGGTTACTACATCTTCCGCCGTTTCCTCCGCAGGGAGGGAGTGAGCGAGGATGTCCTCGACCCGCTCCTCTACACGCTGCTCGCCGCAACGATCATCGGAGCGCGTCTGGGCCACTGCTGCTTCTACCAGCCGGATTATTATTTCGGCTCCTGGGAAGGGTTCAAGGAAATCTTCCAACCCTGGAAGGGAGGCCTCGCCAGCCACGGCGGAGCCATCGCCCTCCTTCTGGGAATGTGGTGGTACTCGAACCGTTACGGGAAGCGCAATGACTTCGACTTCCTTTGGATAATGGACAGGCTGTGCATCACGGTGGCCTTTGCGGGCTGCCTGATACGCCTGGGCAACCTGATGAACTCCGAGATATACGGTGACGTCACGAACCTCCCCTGGGGTTTCATCTTCGACAGGAGGGGCGAGACGGAGCCAAAGCACCCCACCCAGATATACGAGGCCCTCTCGTATCTGATACTCGGCTTGGTGATGTTGAGGATATATTGGAAAAAGCTCGACAAGGTCCACAGGGGCTTCTTCTTCGGATTTTTCCTTGTAGGCTGCTTCGGTATAAGGTTCGTAATAGAGTTCATCAAGGAGCCACAGGTCGATTTCGAACAGACTATGGCTCTGGATATGGGACAGTGGCTTTCCATTCCCTTCTTCATAGCCGGCATTGTGATCCTCGTCTGGTCCGCGATAGCAAAGAAACCGGCAATTGCAGTCCACAATGGCAAGAGGGTGAAAAAGGAAGAAACACATTTCGCCCACGGATTGGGAAAATGACATTTATATGGTATGGAATTTGTGGCATCCATACCTTTTTTATTTATATATGAAAAGATTTTTTCTTTTGTTGATTTCTTCGCTGGTCTTCTTCCCGGCGGCAGCGGTGTCCCCTGCGGATACCGTCGCGGTTCCGGTCAGGCTGACCCTTGAGGATGCGCTGAAGATAGCGCTTAGCGAGAATGTATCCGTCAAGGTGGCGGACAAGGAGATTGAGAAGACGGGCTATGCCCGCAAGGGAACATATTCCGCCCTTTTCCCGAAGATCGATTTCAGCGGGACTTTCCAGCGCACCATAAAGAAACAGGTGATGTATATGGATTTCGACCTGGGCGGACTTTCCGGAATCCCCGGGATGGAGGATATGGGCGGCGGCAACAACGACGGATTCGAAGTGGGCCGCTGGAACACCTGGAGCGCCGGTGTCAATGCGAGCCTTCCGCTTGTCAACGCCCAGCTTTGGAAAAGCCTGAAGATTGCCGATACTGACGTGGAACTGGCTGTCGAGAAAGCGCGCAGCTCGCGTCTCGATATGGTTACGACCGTCAAGCAGAGCTTCTTCGCCTGCCTTCTCGCGAAAGAGAGCTTCACCGTGCTCAAGTCAGTGTATGACAATGCATTGGAGAATATGGAGCAGACCCAGCGCAAGTATAATGTCCAGAAGGCTTCCGACCTCGATATGGCTCGCGCGAAGACGGCCCTTGCGAACGCCATACCCAATATGTTCGATGCCGAGAATTCGTGTCAGATAAGCCTCTGGCAGCTCAAGGCTGTGATGGGTATCGACCTCGATACCGCCATCGACGTCGAGGGCTCGCTCTCCGACTATGCGTCAAAGATGGAGGCGTTCAGCGGCGCCGACGGCACCGACCTCGGCAATAACCCCACTATGCGTCAGCTCGCCCTCCAGGCCGAGGAACTCGCCGATGCGGTGAAGTTGCAGCAGTATGCATCGCTTCCTTCGCTCGCCCTCGCGTTCTCCTACAGTATGAACGCGATGACTAACGACTTCAATTTCAGCGAGTACAAGTGGTCTCCCTATTCCTATGTCGCCCTCAGCCTGAGCATCCCCATCTTCGCCGGCGGAAAGCGCGCCTCTTCAGTGAAGCAGGCCAGGGTGCAGGCGGAGGAACTTGCCCTCCAGCGCTCCGAGACAGAGCGCCAGCTCAGGATAGGTATACGTCAGTATATCAACACGATGGACACGGCGACAAAGAGTTACGCTTCCGCCCAGAGCGCTGTCGAAAGCGCCACGAAGGCCTATGACATCGCGTCCAAGTCCTATAATGTGGGCCGCAGCACGCTCACGGACCTGAATGATGCCCAGCTTGCGCTGACCCAGGCGAGGATGAGCGTCGCCCAGGCCGTTTACAGCTATCAGGTAGCAAAGGCAAATCTCGAGAAACTTATAGGTGCCGATTTCCTTGCCGAGGATGGTACCGTCGATTTAAACAAAGCATTATGAGAAAGATAACAGATATAATTGTCATCGCAGGGCTTTCGTCGTTGCTCTGCGCCTGCGGCTCGAACAAGCCCGCGGAAAACCAGAATGCAGAGCAGTCTGTGGCAAACGTCGTAGCGAAAGTCAAGGTGGCTGCGGTCTGCGCCGAAGAAGTCCCCCTCAACGCAGAATATCCGACCAGTGTCAGGGCCAATGCGGTCAACAACATCGCACCCCAGAGCGGCGGCCGTATCCAGAAGCTCAACGTCGAGGTCGGCGATTTCGTCTCCGCCGGCTCCGTGCTTGCGGAAATGGACAGGGTCCAGCTCGACCAGGCCGAACTGAAGCTCAAGAACTCGGAGACGGACCTCGAGCGCGTAAGGCAGCTCCTCAGCGAGGGAGGCATCTCCCAGGCTGATTTCGAGCAGATGGAACTCGCCTGCAAGGTGAGCCGCAGCGCCTACGAGAACCTGCTGGAGAACACTATACTCCGCAGCCCTGTCAGCGGTGTCGTAACGGCCCGCAACTACGACAAGGGTGATATGTACACGATGGCGCAGCCTCTCTATACCGTCCAGCAGATCACGCCGGTGAAGCTTCTCATCGGAGTCTCCGAGGCTGACTACACCAGGGTGAAGAAGGGCCAGAACGCCGTCATCACGGCTGACGCCTTCCCCGGCAAGACCTTCACGGGCCGCGTCAACAGGCTCTATCCCGTGATGGACGCCACCACCCACACATTCAACGTCGAGGTTCTCGTCCAGAACTCCGGCAGGGAGCTGCGTCCCGGTATGTACGCAAAGGTTACGGTGGACTTCGGTTCACGCCACAACATCACGGTTCCCGACCTCGCCGTCGTGAAGCAGCAGGGCTCCGGCCAGAGAAGCGTCGTCGTCCTGAACGAGGACAACACCGTCAGCTTCAAGGTCGTGGAGGTGGGCCGTCATTTCGACTCGAAATATGAGATTCTCAGCGGCCTTTCAGAGGGCGAGACCATAGTCGTAAAGGGCCAGAACACTCTGAAGAACGGAGAAACTGTGGAGGTTATATAATATGAGCATATACAGGAAAGCGGTTGACAATCCGGTAACCACCGCGCTGATCTTCATAGCCTTTATGATCTTCGGCGTGTTCTCGCTCGCCAAGACGAGCATCGCCCAGTTCCCGGATATAGACGCAAACACGATAATGGTTATGTCCTCGTATCCCGGAGCCAATGCCCAGGATATCGAGACCAACCTCACCAAGCTCCTCGAGAACGCGCTCAACGGCGTGGAGAACCTCAAGGAGCTCAACTCCCGTTCCAAGGAGAACATCTCCCTCGTCATCCTCACCTTCAAGTACGGAATCGACCTCGACGAGGCGATCAACAACGTCCGGGACAAACTGGATATGGTGAACTCGGCCCTGCCGGACGGGGCCACGATGCCTACCATCTTCCGGTTCAGCGCCGATGACCTGCCCATTATGATAATGTCGGCATCGGCCAGCGAGAGCCTTCCCGGACTCGCCAAGATACTTGACGACAAGGTGGCCACGCCTCTCGCCCGTGTCAACGGAGTGGGTACGGTGTCCATCAATGGTGCGCCGACCCGCGAGATCAAGGTCTATTGCGATCCCGGCAAGCTCCAGGGCTACGGACTGACCGTCCAGACCATCTCCCAGCTCATCGCCGCGGAGAACAGGAATGTCCCTTCAGGCAATATTGACATAGGTTCCGAGACTTTCTCGCTCCGTGTCCAGCAGGAATTCACTGACCCCTCCCAGATTCTTGACGTAGTGGTCGGGAGCAGGGACGGCAAGACCGTGTACCTGCGCGACGTGGCGACCGTCGAGGACGGGAACAAGGAAAGGGAGCAGGAGTCCTATACCAACGGTGAACGCTCCGCCAGCATCGTGATCCAGAAGCAGTCGGGCAGCAACACCGTCAACGTCATCCGCGGCGTCAAGGCTAAGATGGCCGAGATAGAGCCGACACTGCCCTCCGATATCGTCATCACGCCCGTCGTGGACGCTTCCGGAGAGATTATCAACACCATCAACACCTTGAAGGACACGATCCTCATCACCTTCATAGTCGTGATGCTCGTGGTGTTCGTGTTCCTGGGCAACTTCAGGTCCACCTTCATCATCGTGCTCTCCATCCCTATCGCGCTTCTTGCCTCCCTGGTATATCTTTTCGCCACGGGCAACACACTGAACATCGTGTCGATGTCCGCGCTTTCGATAGCGATAGGTATGGTCGTGGACGATGCGATAGTCGTCCTCGAGAACGTGTCCACCCATATTGCGAGGGGCGAGAAACCCAAGGAGGCCGCCGTCCACGCCACATCCGAGGTCGGAATCTCCGTCATCGCCTCCACGCTCACGATGCTCTGCGTCTTCCTGCCCCTGACGATGCTCACCGGCATCGCCGGCATTATGTTCAAGCAGCTCGGCTGGATAGTCAGCATCATTATGATCGTGTCCACGACGGCTGCGCTGACGCTGGTGCCTATGCTCTGCTCGCGCTGGCTGAAGAAGGACGAGAAGCACAACAAGGTTTATGAGGCCGTGTTCACCCCCATCAACCACTTCATCGACCTCATCTCCAAGGGCTACGCGCGCATAATCAACTGGGCCATCACCCACCGCAAGCTGGTGATACTCGGCCTTATGGGCATCTTCGTTGCGGTGCTCGTCCTCGTGGCTCCGAAAATCAAGACCGAGTTCTTTCCCCATTCGGACTCTGACCGTATCCAGGTCAACGTGGAACTCCCGATGGGAACTGGTCAGGACGTCACGCGCGACTTCATGGAGCGCATCGTGGCGGACTACAAGAGTGAGATTCCCGAAATCAAGATATTCAGCGGCACCTTCGGCCAGGCTGATACGGACAATACCTTCGCCAACCTCCAGACCAATGGAACCAACATCATCACCTTCAATATCAATATAGGTACGAGCAGTACCCGCGAACGCAGCTCGGCGGACATCGCCGATGTGGTCCGCTCCATCCTTGCCCGTTATCCCGAGATAAAGAAGGCCACCGTCAGCGAAGGCGGTATGGGTATGGGCGGTGCGTCCACCGTCAACCTCGAGGTTTACGGTTACAGTTTCGAGACCACGGATATGGTTGCCCACCAGATCCAGGAGAAACTCCTCAAGTGTTCGAGCTTCTCCCAGGTGACGCTCAGCCGCGATGCCTATACTCCGGAATACAAGATGGAGTTCGACCGCCGCAAGCTTGCCCTCCACGGGCTCAATTCCTCCACCGCCGGCGCCGCGGTCAGCGCTGCGATAAGCGGTTCCGTGATGTCCTACTACAGGGAGGAGGGCGACGAATATGACATCCGCGTGCGTTATGCTCCCGAATACAGGACCAGCATCGAGGATATCGAGAACATTATGGTCTCGACGCCCACGGGCGCCCAGGTGAGGATGAAGGAACTCGGCGTTGTGAGCGAGACCCTCGTGCCTCCTACCATCGAGCGAAAGGACAGGGAAAGGCTTATCACCGTTAGGGGCATAGTCGCCAACGGAAAGGCTATGAGCGAGGCCGTTGCCGACCTGAGGAAGGTTGTCAGCGAATCCGAAATCCCTTCGGAGATCACCACCACCATCGCCGGCGATTTCGAGGACCAGCAGGAGATGTTCTCCGATATGTTCTTGCTTATGGTGCTGATAGTCATAATGGTATATATGGTTATGGCTTCCCAGTTCGAGTCGTTTATGGGACCGTTCGTGATTATGTTCTCCATTCCTTTCGCGCTCATCGGTGTGTTCCTCGGCCTCTGGATTACCGGAACCGCCCTCGGTATGATGGGTATGATAGGCATAATCATCCTGCTCGGCATAGTCGTGAAGAACGGTATCGTGCTGATAGACTACACCATTCTCTGCCGCGAGCGCGGAATGAACGTCATCGACGCTTCCGTGACTGCCGCAGAGAGCCGTCTGCGTCCTATCCTTATGACCACGCTCACCACGGTGCTCGGTATGCTCCCGATGGCGATAGGCCGGGGCGAGGGCGCCGAACTCTGGCATTCGCTCGGTATGACGGTATGCTGGGGCCTGACCATCTCCACGGTCGTCACCCTCGTGCTCATCCCTACGATCTATTGTGCAATTTCCGTAAGGCAGGAAAGAAGAAAACTGAAACGCAAATGAAAGCTCTGTTCATAAGTTACAACCAGGCGTACAACGAGGAAATCGTTGAGATTCTGGAAGGCCTGGGCCAGAGGGGCTTCACCCGCTGGCAGGATATCCAGGGAAGAGGTGGCATAGACGGCGAGCCGCATTATGGCGACCACGCCTGGCCCACGATGAACCACGCCGTCCTGGCAATGGTGGAGGACGAGACCGTCGCGCCGGCGCTGGAAAGATTGAAGGCCAAGGACGCCGAAGCCCCGGACCTCGGTCTCAGGGCCTATGTATGGAAGATTGAAAAATTTTGTTAACTTTGCGAATATGGATACTGTAATAACCAACCTGAATGTCAATGAAGTCATTGACTCCCAGCTTCCTGTCGTGATCGATTTCTGGGCCCCCTGGTGCGGACCCTGCCGTATGCTTTCGCCCACTATGGACGAGATCGCGGCCGAATACAACGGGAAGATAGTCGTTGCAAAGTGCAATGTCGATGATTGCGAGGACGTCGCAATGAAGTTCGGCATACGGAATATACCAACTCTCATTTTCCTCAAGGACGGTCAGCCCGTTTCAAGGACCACCGGCCTTGTCTCGAAAGCCGAGATTGTGGATAATATTAACAAACTCATCTAACCATTATGAAGAAAATCATTCTTGCTGCCGCCGCGATGCTGGCTGCAGTTTGTTCTTACGCTCAGAACACTACAAAATTCGGTATCTTGGGCGGTGTGACCTTCCCTCAGACCGAACTCAAGAAGATCGATGGAGAATCGCTCAATGCCGTTGACCAGTACCACGCCGGTATTACCCTCCAGATCCCTGTAGGTACCAGGGGCTTCGCAATCCAGCCCTCGGTCCTCTATAACGTGAAGGGAGCCACCGTCGAGAAGCAGAAGGCAGGCGAGCTCGAATTCGATACCAAGACGGGATACGTCGAACTCGCAGCACAGCTCCAGTACGGCATCTCCATCGGCGGCCTCGTCCGTCCCTATGTCTTCGTAGAGCCTTACCTCGGCTATTCGCTCAACAGCGAGCAGACGGAAAACGCGCTGGTCAACTTCGATTCCAACAAGCTGGAGTGGGGCGCAGGCGCCGGTGTAGGCGTACAGATTCTTGACTTCATCCAGATTTATGGAAGATATGTCTGGAATCTCGGACTTGCCGGCAACGCCAACTTCGAAGCTATCAAGGACATCAAGGTATCATCGGCAAACGGCATCCAGGTTTCACTTGCCATCCTGTTCTAAATCAATCTGATGGACAGGTCGGCGGTTATTTCCCTGTTAGGAAATGATTGGGACGCAGTGCAGGCGCTTATGCGCTCGGCGCTGCGTTCCGGTGTTGGACTGCTCGACAAGACCAACGCTTCGATCCTGGACCATTCGGGAAAGCAGTTGCGGCCTATGCTGTGCCTGCTTGCCGCCCGTGCGTGCGGTGGATCCTGCCACGATTCGGTTGTCTTCGCCGCCGCCGCCGAGATGCTCCACAACGCGACCCTGCTCCACGACGATGTGGCGGATTCCAGCAAGGACAGGCGCGGGCTCCCCACGGCCTTTTCCCTTTTCGGCCCGTCCCACGCCGTCCTGATAGGGGATTTCTGGCTCGCCAGGGCCGTGGAACTGGTACTGTCCGCCCAGCGGCAGTCCAAGGTTGTGAAGCTTTTCTCGAAAACCCTTACTGACCTGTCGGAGGGAGAGATGCTCCAGCTTGAGAAAGCATATTCGGCCGACACGTCCTTTGAGGATTATTATCGTATCATCTATTGCAAGACGGCCTCCCTCTTCGAGTCCGCCTGCGTTTCCGGGGCCATCTCGGCCGATGCTCCCCAGGAGTATGTCGAAGCGGCGCGCGCCTACGCCAATGCCGTCGGCCTGGCCTTCCAGATAAAGGATGACATACTCGACTATAATGGGGACGAGTCGCTCGGCAAGCCGGTGGGCGTGGACCTGAAGGAGGGGAAGATCACTCTGCCTCTGCTCGGGGCGATGAAGCTTGCGGGCTGCGATGGTGAGATACGAGACCTTGTCAAAGCCATTCCGGACAAACCGGAGAACTGCGCTGCGGTAAGGGACTTCGTGCTCTCCAACGGCGGAGTGGAATATGCCCTCCACTGTCTTGATTCCTACGTCGAGAAGGCTGTGGAGGCTCTTGCCGTTCTGCCTCCTTCTCCGGAAAAAGAGGCTTTGGAAACACTTGCACGCTATAATTCTTCACGCACGGTATGAGACTCGGACAATTGCAGGGTGATGACGGCGCTCTCGTGAGCGCGCTGGTCGGAATGGTAGATTCCGGCAAGCTTCCCCACGCCATAATGATCCACGAGGATGATGGCTGCGGCGCAGTCCCCCTTGCGATTGCATTCCTCCAGTACCTCTATTGCCATAACCGCGCTGCCGGGAGTGACAGCTGCGGCGAATGCCCTTCGTGCAACAGGATATCGAAGCTGATCCATCCCGACGTCCATTTCATCTTCCCCACCGCAGCCTCCACCACTTCGCTGGATTACCTGGCACAGTGGCGCAATCTGGTCATCAGCGAGCCGTATTTCACGACTGCGCGTATGCTCGACGAGCTCGGCCTGGGCGGCAAGCCCGTGATGATAGGCGTCGCTGAATCGAAGCAGCTCCTGAGCTGCCTGGGCCTCAGCGCCCTCGAGGGCGGATACCGCTCCGTGGTCATATACCTGCCGGAACTGATGAACCAGGAAGCGTCCAACAGGCTGCTCAAGATCATCGAGGAACCGCCTTCGCTGACGCAGTTCATCCTTGTCACTCACGCTCCCGACAAGGTTCTGAAGACCATCTCCTCGCGTTGCCAGTGCCTCAGGATGAAGCCGCGCGGCGAAGCAGAAGCTACGGAAGGAGACGCGCTTTCGGAGCAGTACGGCGAGCTTTTCAAGGCGCTGATGGATGCGCTCCTTTCGCGCGACCTGCTCGCTGCGGTCGAGGCCGGCGAAAACA